>JALHTA010000483.1 GCA_022865545.1 Actinomycetota bacterium
GTCTTTAAATTTGCTGAAGGTGATATGCCATATATTCCTTTTCTGGAAGCCAGCAAGAAGTTAGCAGAGGGAACCGGGTATGCAGGGGAAGGAGATATATTGACTTCATCTCTAACCCACAGCATTATGAAATCATACCCTGAGGCAACCTTTACGGAGATGTTTTGCCCGGACTGGAAAAATAATAGCATATTTATAAGCCATATTGGAGAGGGCAATTATAATCTTATAAATGGAAGACCCAGGCTCATTTCAAAAAAATATGCCCTGGTAGATTTTAAGGATGTTGTAGTTGCCGTAGGCGGATTAAAACCTGGTAAGGCCTGTATGGTGGATATCGCTCCTGGTCCTGATAATACATTCGGGCTTATCATAATAGAAGGCGAGATGCTTGAGATCAAAGGGAAAGATAATTTGAATGCGACTATTCATGGTTGGTTTAAGCCCGGTAATGATATCAATAAAGTACTCTCCGAATACAGTAAGGCGGGAGGTACCCATCATAAGATTCTGGTCTATGGGGATGCTGTGAGTAATATCTCAGGATTTGGTGAGATGATGGGATGGAAAGTAACTATCCTATAAGGTAGGCATTTTTTAGAGTAGAGATTAGATTATATAGAATTGTATTTAAGACTATATTTATGTATATAAGTATATAAGTTATCGTGGTAATATACTTGATAAATTTTATAAATAAAACTGGTGTAAATAATGGTAGAAAAAGATTATATAGATAAGAGTTCGCCTCTCCCATATTATGTGCAGCTAAAAAATATTTTGCTAGAAAAAATAAATGGAGGAGAGTTTGCTGACGGCAGGCTTAGCTCGGAACATGAACTGTCCAGAAAATATGATATTACCGTGACTACAGTTAGAAAGACCCTGTCTGAATTAAAGAATGAAGGAAGGATATATAAAATAAAAGGTCTTGGTACTTTTCTAAACAAACCCAAGATCGAGATTGACTTCTCAAAATATCTTAGCTTTGGAAGGACACTTAAAGAAAAAGGGATAAAGGAAATAATTGAAGTCAAAAACAGGGAAGTTGTGGATTTTAACCAAATCGATCTAAGAGATTATAAAGTAAAAGACCCCAGTAAAAAAGTAGTGCTTATCGAGAGGGTAAGGAGAATCGAGGGAGAATCTATCGTTTTTGAAAGACTTTATTTTAATTATAAGCTCTGCTCTTCCATAACAAATAAGGCAGCCAATGGCTTTATTTACGATTATATTATAAACAACCTTAAAATCAGGTTTTCTCATATTGAGGAATATGTTGAACCTGTAAATCTTAATACTGCTGAATCAAAACTTCTGGATGTTAAAAAGGGTATGGCCGCTTTCCTTATTACCAAGGTATCTTATACTGATACAAATGAATGGGTAGAGTTTACTAATTCATATATCCGGGGCGATAAGAGCAGGCTCCATGTAAGTATAAGGTAATAATTATATTATTGGTTTTATATTAAGTGTATTTCCATTATAATTTTTATATAAAGATATTATAGGAAATAAAAATTATGAGATTATCCAATAAAGAAAAAAACATCATAAACTCTTTCAAAAAGGAAATTGAAAAGAAATTTCCCGAAGAAATAATAAAGGTTTTAATATTTGGCTCAAAAGCAAGAGGAGACGCAGTAAAGGATTCCGATATTGATATTCTTGTTATTACTAAATCCAATAATAAAAAAATAATTAGGGAAATAAGATTTACTGGGTACGAACTTGAAATCGACAACAATATAGTACTTTCAATTCAAGTATTATCAAATGATTATGTAAACCACTTAAGAAACTTACCTACTCAATTTATACAAAATGTGGATCGAGAAGCTATAACTGTATGAACCTGGAAGAGATAAAAAAAGAGATAAGCCGGGCCAATAAGGCACTAAAATCTGCAGAAGTGCTAATCCAAAAAAGTTATTACGAGGATGCCATATCGCGATGCTATTATGGTGTATTACACGCAGCAAGAGCTGTACTACTTATAGAAGATATTAATATAGGTTCGCATCAGGCAGTAAGAAGGCTTTTTGGAAAACACCTAATAAAAACAGGTAAACTGGATAAAAAATATGCAAAAATCCTGGCCGAGATTCAGGATGACAGATATAGAGCCGATTATGATGTAATTTATTTAGCTACTCAAGAAGATGCTAAAGAGAGTCTTGAGGCCGCAAATGATTTTTTTAATGCGATTAAAGAGCATTTAAAAAAAGAAATTGATATTTAACTAAAGGCTTTTTATTAGAAAACTTAAGACTTTTTGCTTAGATAGAAATCTTGGAATATATTATATTTATATTAATAGGAATAATCGGGGGAACCGTTTCCGGCCTTATGGGAATAGGCGGTGGAACGGTAATAATACCTCTTCTTCTTTACCTATCGGGTATTGATATCAAGGCTGCTACAGCTATCTCGATGGTCCATATTGTATTTGCTTCCATATCAGGAACCATATTTAATTATTACCAGAAAACAATTATTTTTAAATACTCTTTATATTTCGGCCTTTCCAGTATGGTATTTTCTTTTATAGGGGCATATCTTACAAAATATATACCTGACCTTACTATAAAGATAATGTACCTTGCCGCCCTGACTGTGTCTTTTGTCATGCTGCTTCTCCGCTCCAGGATCACAAGTCATAAAGCGGAACCTTCAAAAAAAGACCTCTACAAGATAATCCCTATTGGTGCAGTGGCAGGATTTATGGCAGGGATACTGGGAATAGGAGGCGGCTTTCTATTTGTCCCGGCACTTCTTTTCTTTATGGGCCTCCCAATGAATATCGCTACAGGAACATCCCTTGGGGCGATCATCTTTACGTCCATACCTGGTCTTGCAGGAAAGATATTATCAGTGGATTTTAATATTCTCTTTGGGGTAATAGTCGGCATTGGAGGGATCGGAGGAGCCAGGCTGGGGACCTATCTTAAGAGAAAAATAAATCCATCTGCTACAAGAATAATATTCATCCTCTTCTTTGTAGTTGTATTTATAAGGGTGATCATAGATATCCTTATAAACTTTAATATTAATTAATGGTTATTTGACTTATTTTTCCAAATAATTAAAATTGGGAAAACACTATTCTAGAAAATATGATTTGTTGGTTCAATTCCTTCTTAAATAAAACTTTTTTAGTGCTGGAGAGTCAATAAAAAACAGTGCTTATTATTATTTTAGGGAAATTATCTAGAAAGACTCAAGATGTTACTGGAATATTTGAAATTTTTTGGGATAGGTCTGTTAACAAGCTCAATAGTCACACTTCTAGGAATAGGGGGAGGACTTATAATCCTACCCATCCTTATATATTTTACCGATGTAGGGTTAAAGGCGGCCACTGCCATATCAGCGGTACAAGTATTTTTTGCCAGTTCCTTTGGCACTTTTTTTAATAGGCTTCAAAAGACAATAAATTTTAGATATGCAATTATATTTGGGACCTCAAGTGGAATAACATATTTTTTGGGTTCATATTTTACCATATCAATACCTGAAAATACCATTAAGATAATTTATTTATGTTCCGTAATCCTTGCTCTGATCCTGTTTTTTTTAAAAAGAAATAATAATAAGGACAATGACCTGGAGCTGGCCGCACAAAGGATCCCTAAGAAAATAGATTATTTCAAGATAATACCTATAGCTCTTATTGCTGGTTTTTCTTTTGGTGTCCTGGGAGTGGGAGGTGGTTTTCTATATGTGCCATTGCTGATATTGCTTTTTGACCTTCCGCTAAAAGTCGCTATTGGTACCTCTCTTATGATAGTACTTTTTAATGCGGTACCGGGAATCGTGGGAAAATTACTGTCTACAAGATTTGATATATTCCTTGGTCTGTCTGTTGCGATCGGGGCAATTATTGGCTCGAGGATAGGTACTTATATTAATAAAAAAATAAGTGAAAAAATAATTAAAATAATCTTTACTTTGCTTCTGGCTGTAATAATAGGAAGAGTCGGCTGGGACTTGTATGTAAGTTTTAATTGAGAAGGAACCGATTACCCTCACTATTTAGTCAAACTCACAAATTGAGATCATTTGTTAAAAGTTATTTCAATATTTTTATTGTCTTATTATAATTATCCTTTAGAAGTATAAAAAAACGAGGAGGACCCATGAATGATTTGTATAATGATATTCTCGAATATATAAACACCCTTGAAATAATCGACACCCATGAGCACCTGCCGTGCAGGGAAGAAGACAGGGATATGGAAGCTGATGTCTTAAAAGAATTCCTGGGCCACTATTTTAGCAGGGACCTTATATCTGCAGGACTTCCCATGCAGGATTATGACCGGATAATCGAAGAAGAACTACCCATAATGGAAAAATGGAAGATGGTGGAGCCATACTGGGAGGTATCCCGTTATACCGGTTATGGCAGGTCCCTGGATATTGTAGCCAGGGATATATACGGGATTGAAAGAATTGACGGCTCAACTATTGAAGAGCTTAATGAAAAATTCTTAAAAACCTTAAAACCCGGACACTTTAAAAAGATCCTCAAAGATAAATGTAAGATCAAGACCAGTCTTCTAAATGTAGAGACACAGGCTAAAAAATATGATCCCCGGGAGGAACGCAGCATACATTGTGATAAGGAATTTTTTAGTCCTGTTTACAGGATAAAGGATCTGGTGCATCCAAATTTCTGGTCCCAGATAGTAAAAGTAGAAAAACAGTCAGGTATCAGGATCACTTCTTTTTCCAGATGGCTTGAGGCAACAGAGACTTTGATCGATAAAGCTTATTCAATGGGGGCGGTAGCTTTAAAAAATGGTCTTGCATATGTCAGGACTCTAAAGTATGAAAGGGTTGAAAGATCTATTGCAGAAGAAGAGTTTAACAGGATCTTCAATACCAAGCATATGCCTGATTGGGGTGACAGGCCTGCACCTACAGGTAAGGCATTCCAGGATTACATGTTTCATTTTATATTGGATATTGCAAACCGTAAGAACCTGATCGTCCAAATACATACCGGTATCCAGGAAGGAAGTGGCAATATACTTTCCAATTCCAATCCCGAGCTCCTTTCCAACCTGTTCCTTCAGTATCCGGATGTCACCTTTGATATGTTCCATATGAGCTATCCTTACCAGAATGAGCTTACAGTACTTGCCAAGAACTTTGCCAATGTATTTATCGATATGTGCTGGGCCCATATTGTGTCCCCTTTGGCAAGTGTTACAAGTTTGCTTGAATGGATAGATACAGTTCCCTTAAACAAGATTTCTGCTTTTGGAGGGGATTATGCTTTTATTGATGGAGTATTTGGGCATCAGTATATTGCTAGACAAAATGTTGCCAAAGCTTTGGCCATCAAAACAAATGAAGGTACTTTTAATATAGAAA
>JALHTA010000484.1 GCA_022865545.1 Actinomycetota bacterium
ACACCTGAGGTGCAAATATTCGAGGGGATGATAGATTCCCTGATAGTCCCTGCAGAAAGTGGAGCATTAGGGATCCTTCCGGGACATATACCGATTGTAGCGCAGCTTTCAATAGGTATAA
This sequence comes from Actinomycetota bacterium, assembly GCA_022865545.1. GTDB lineage: Bacteria > Actinomycetota > Humimicrobiia > Humimicrobiales > Humimicrobiaceae > M55B120. The sequence goes on from JALHTA010000484.1 coordinate 122, forward strand.
TAAAGCTGGGTACAGATGAGGGGCCCCGGTATTTTGGGATCCAGAGAGGCTATATCGAGTTCCTGTTCAATAAGGCCAATATACTGACCGAGCATGCAGTAGAGACTAAATATGAGGACAGGGACAAAGTCCTAAAAGAACTAAAGAAGGAATACGAGATCGTCCAGGAACTGACCGAAGATACCAAAAAAGTCGCCGAGGCCATGACCCACCTAAAACATCTGAATAATTAAAATACTCCTTAATATTTTCATCCTTTACAATTAGACCTCTCTTTAATATGATTATGGTATTACAAAATTACTATCGATGATATATTGTAATACCAATAGTAAATCGATATATTTAAATAAAAGTTGAAAGGTGATAATAGTGGAAACAATTACAGTCTCCCCGAAATTCCAAATTGTGATCCCGAAAGAAATAAGGCAAAAACTGGAGATAAAACCCGGCCAGAAATTACAGGTATTTCAATCAGGAAACAGGATCGAGTATATTATCATAAAGGATATTAGTGCATCCAGGGGGTTCCTAAAAGGTATCGATACGGATATTGAGAGGGAAGGGGACAGATATTGAACCTTGTTGATTCATCCGGGTGGCTGGAATATTTTACGGATGGCAAAAATGCCGGGCACTTTGCTCCGGTGATCAATAATACTGAAAAACTCATAGTGTCGACCATTAATATTTATGAGGTCTATAAAAAAGTGATATCAGAGATAGATGAGGACAACGCCCTTCAAGCGGTGGCGATGATGCAGCAGGCAAAAGTCTTTGAAGTAACTCCTTCCATTGCAGTGCAGGCTGCAAAGATAAGCTATTTATTAAAACTACCTATGGCAGACTGCCTGATATACATAACCGCCAGGGAACATAATGCCATAGTATGGACACAGAATGCTGACTTCAAGGACTTGGAGGGGGTACAGTATTTTGAGAAATAATATTGACTTTATTATTACATAAAATTATACTTTAAGTATAAATAATAGTAACAACAATAAAGAGGATTAAATCAATGTCACTGGTAAAAACAGCTATTACTTTAAATGAGGATTTATTTAAGAAAGCAAATAAATTATCTGCAGAGATGGAGATATCCAGAAGCAAACTATTTCAATTTGCTATGGAGGGCTATATAAGGCAATACGAAAATAAACAAATATTAAATAAGTTAAATAAAATATATTCCGGGAAACCAACCGTAGAAGAAAAAAAGTTACAAAAATCTATGAAAGATTACCATAAAAGGATGGTAAAAGATAAATGGTAATAAATCAGGGTGATATATTTTGGATTGATCTGGACGAGCCCTCAGGTTCTGAGCCAGGCTACACTCATCCATTTGTTGTGGTTCAGAATAATATATTCAATAAAAGTCAGATAGGAACGGTCATTGTCTGTGCAATTACTTCAAATTTAAAACGGGCTAAATCACCGGGAAATATCTTATTGTTTCCTGGTGAAGCAGATCTTCCAAAACAAAGCGTGATCAATATTTCTCAAATTTATACAGTTGGTAAAAAGGATCTAAGTGAAAGGATCGGTTCCTTAAGTCCCCAAAGGGTACAGGAAATATTGGACGGAATAGACCTGATACTTAAGCCGAGGGACCTGAATGAATAAGTATGAAAATCTAGATAAAATGACAAAAAGTTCAGTTCAATCAGGTGCTCAAACCTAGTTAGTATTTTTTA
>JALHTA010000485.1 GCA_022865545.1 Actinomycetota bacterium
AAAGCTATCTTAGCATAGGAATAGGTTGTACGGGGGGACGCCACCGTTCTGTGGTTATTTCAGAAAAAGTAAATGAATACCTTAAACTGAAAGGATATTCTGCAAAATTACACCATGAGGATATTAAAAAATAATAAAATTTATTTCTTCAAATCTAACTTCATGATGTTTTAACAAAATTACTTTTATGTTTTAAATAAATCTGATAAAATAACTCGATTTTGTAAAAAATATAATAACTTGAGTTTTCTACAGATTTTTATTGGTAAAATATATACAAGGGGAGAAATAATGGCAATAAAAGTAGGAATTAATGGTTTTGGAAGGATCGGGAGACAATTTTTTAGGGCAAAACTCAAAAAGGATAAGAATAATGATGTTGAGATTGTTGCGATTAATGACCTTTATCCCACCAAAACACTGGCACATCTTTTAAAATATGATTCAGTTTATAGAATGCTGGATGTGGACATTCAAGCTGAAGATGATGCTTTGATAGTCGATGGTAAAAGAATACAGGTATCTTCTATAAAAGATCCCGCGGAGCTGCCCTGGGGCGATCTTGGCGTAGATGTTGCGCTGGAGTCTACTGGTATTTTCACATCAAGAGAAGCAACTCAGAAACATCTTGATGCGGGTGCAAAAAAAGTCATTGTATCTGCACCTTGCGGGGGTGGTGCTGACATAACAATCGTACTTGGTGTAAATCAGGATAGCTATGATACCCAAAAACATAATATAATATCAAATGCATCGTGTACCACAAATGCACTTGCTCCGGTATGTAAGGTCCTAAATGATAATTTTGGTATCAAGGCCGGACTGATGACTACCATTCATGCATATACAAATGATCAAAGGATACTTGACTTTCCTCATAAGGATTTAAGAAGGGCAAGAGCAGCTGGATTATCTGCAATACCGAAATCGACAGGTGCAGCAGCAGCAATCGGTCAGGTCATTCCTGTACTTAATGGTAAATTAAATGGTATGGCCGTAAGGATACCTATTCCTGTAGGTTCACTTGTAGATCTGGTTGTAGACCTTGAAAAAGACGCAAGCATAGAAGATGTAAATAGTGCTTTTAAGCAAGCTTCTGAAGAACCCGGGTTCAAGGGAATACTACAATATACAGATGAACCAATAGTTTCTGCCGATATTGTAGGAAATCCATATTCATCGATCTTTGACTCTGCAAGCACATATAAGCAGGGTAGTCTTGTAAAAGTCCTGTCCTGGTACGATAATGAATGGGGATATTCCTCCAGGCTATTTGATCTGACTAAATTTATAATAGGATGATTTTGCGGGTATTATAATATAATAAGACAACCGGGGTATTTTTACCCCGGTTGTTTAGTGAATAGGGCCGGTGATAATAATGTTTAATAAAAAGACTATCAGGGAAATCGATATTAAAAATAAAAAAGTCATCGTGAGGGTTGATTTCAATGTACCGCTTGATGATGACCTCAATATAACTGATGATACCAGGATAAGACTGTCTCTTCCGACCATCGAATACCTCAGAGACAATAATGCTAAAATAAT
>JALHTA010000486.1 GCA_022865545.1 Actinomycetota bacterium
ATAAAGCTCGTATGGAAATACAAGGAGATGGCAGATAAACTTCAAAAGCATGAGAGGGAAATAGATGAGAATATGAAAGGTTACCGTTTTGCAGACAATATGGATATGATAACCGATCTACTGTTCTAAAATGATATCCCTGGGTATTGAGTGAATTGATTGATAAATTATTAAAGTAATCCTTATTATTTAAGGGTTTGATACTTAACGAAAAAGGAGAAGTGTATTATGCAAAGAATTGGATTTACTTTTAAGATAAAGCCTGAGCTGAAGGCAGAGTATAAAAAAGCGCATGACGAGATCTGGCCCGAACTTGCAAAAGCCATTAATGATTATGGAATGCATAATTATTCAATTTATTTCAGGAAGGATGGAACCCTTTTTGCATATCTTGAAGTGGAAGGCGATTACCAGGAGCAGATGGAAAAGTTTTCCAAACAGGATGTCAATAAAAGGTGGCAGGACTATATGGACCAGTATTTTGTCAAAGAAGATAAATCCATAATAGGTCCCGAGATGGAGATGCTTGAAGAAGTATTTCATCTTGATTAGGAAGGACGATATTTGAATTCAAGAGAAAAGTTCCTCTCAGTCATGAGGATGTCCGGAGGGGATTATACAGGAGTAGAAATTCCGGTCGTAGAGTTTGGCTACTGGGCAGGTACGATCAGGAGGTGGTCCGGCGAGGGCCTTAAAATAGTATCACCTGTACCTGAAAGTATATCAGACGGCATTGCTATTATGGCAAACCGCAATATTTATGCTGATATGGAAAAGGCTGGGGACTTAAATGTAGGACCTGTATTTGGCCTCGACCAGTATCTGACTAAATTCCCGGTCGACTATAGCCCCGGTTTTAAAAGGCAAGTAATAGACAAGACTGAGACTCATATAATCTATAAGGACTCCTATGGAGTCACAAATAAAAATGATATAAATATAACATCACTACCCATGGAGATAGCTCACCCAGTAAAGGATTGGGATAGCTGGAATGAATATAAACAGTACTATGGTCCAGATTCCATAGAAGGTAAGCTTCCTCCCGACTGGACCGGTCTTGTAAAAAGACTTAAAAACAGGGATTTTCCGATAAGGCTTGGCGGGACCAATGGGGGATTCTTAGGTTTTCCAAGAGCTATAATGGGTATTACCACCTATATGATGACGTTACATGACGACCCGGCACTCATACATGATATATGTGAGACATTTCTAAATTTCCTTATCTCCTATTATGGGAGAATCGCACAGGATATTGATATCGACTGCGTTCTCATATGGGAAGATATGGCAGGAAAAGGAGGTTCCCTTATATCACCTGCACACTATAAGGAATTTTTGACCCCGAGATATAAAAAGATGGTATCCTTTGCAAAGGATGCAGGCATAGATATTGTCCTCACCGACAGTGATGGCTATGTTGAGGATATCCTTCCCCTTATCATAGAGACAGGGGTCACAGGGATGTATCCATTCGAGAGGGCTGCTGGAAATGATATGCTGCGAATAAGGAAAAACTATCCTGATTTTCAACTCATAGGAGGTATCGATAAAAGGGTCTTATTTGAAGGCTCTACAAGGGAAAAGATAGACCAGGAGCTGGAAATTGTAGAGAAGATGCTTAGAAAGGGAAGATATATTCCCCATATTGACCATTTTGTCTCACAGGACTGTACATGGGATAACTTCTCTTATTACAGGAATAGACTTAATGAGATAATCGATTGTTTTTAAATGTATTCGACTATCAGACAAGAATTGTTTATTCAACTTTTGAAATAAAAGATTAAGGATGTTTATATGTCACCGAAGATGTCCTCCAGGGAGAGGGTCTTAAATGCTTGTGGTAGAAAAGGCTATGACAGGATACCAATAAAACATGAAGGTACTCCCGAGATAAACCAGATAATAAAGGACCATTTCGGGCTCAAAAATGATGAGCAGATGCTAATAGTCCTGGGAGATGATTTTAGATACGTGGAACCTGAATATAAAGGGCCTGAGCTAAAGACATTTCCTGATGGAAGCATTGAAGGATATTTTGGTGAAAGATATAAATATATACAATTTGAAGGCGGAAGATATCCCGAACCGGTTTATCAACCCTTTGCAGGCATAGAAGAGCTTAAGGACCTTGACCGTTCCCACTTCCCTCATGCAGATTTGTTTGATTATTCAAATGTTTTAAAAAGTGCAAAATCCATAAGGAATAAGGGTTTTGCAGTATGTATAGGCACTGCAGGAGATATGGATTTTATTAATGGAATATCACGTGCAAGAGGAATGGAAGAGGTCTTAATGGATCTTCTGGATAATAATGAAGTGTTTCAGGAGCTAATGGATGCAAGATTTAATTTTTATTATAAGTGCCAGGAAAGAATACTTAAAGAAGCAGATGGCCTGATAGACTTTGCACATGCTGGTGAGGACCTCGGAAACCAAAGGGGACCGATGATAAGCATGGATACATTTGACAGACACTTTGCTCCAAAGTATGAAGAATACTTTGAAATGGTACACAGCTATGGGGCAAGGACGATGATGCATATGTGCGGTACCGTGTGGCCGTTTCTCGATAGGCTTATAGAGATAGGTCTTGATGTATATGATGTGGTCCAACCAACTACTCCTGAAAATGATATAGGAGAACTTGCCAGAAAATTTGGAGACAGGATATTATTCCAGGGAAGTATGGATGTCCAGCAGGAACTTGCCTGGGGGACAGTGGAAGATGTAAAAAGCCAGGTGCAAAGAAGACTAAAACTTTTCCCAAAAGGAGGACTTATTCTTGGTCCTTCCCATGCAGTCCAACCTGGCTCACCGCTTGATAATATCCTTGCCATGTATGGTGAAGCAGGAAGTTTGATGAAAGAAATCCCTGAGTGGGTATATAGTATTGAAGGACAGGATGATACCGGACTGAATATGTCCAAGCTTTTTTAACTGCTCCACCACTAATCCCTTAAAATAAAAGACTTTAAAGTCTTCTTGATATAGAATTATTAAATCATGATGCAAAATAAACAAAATAAGAAACCTGCAAAGCCAATCAAACTAGCGATCTTTGATATGGATGGGACGATTGCAGATAGTGAGAAGATCGCCCAGAGAGTAACCATTGATTTCTTCAAGACAAAAGGCATTATCATAAACAAGAAGGAACAAAAGGATGTCTTCGGCCTAAACTGGAAAGATCTTGTAAGGGAAATACTTAAGCGAAATGGTATGGAATACAGCCAGACACTCAAGGACACTCTCAAAGAAAGATATGTAAGGACTATGACTAAGGAAGTAGAAGTTGTGCCTGGGGCCCATGATCTATTAATTTTCTTAAAAAATAGACTAAAACTAGCATTGGCCACAAACAGTAGATACAGGGAAGTAGAAATAATATGTTCCAAACTTGACTTCAACAAATTCTTTGATTTAAAGCTTGCTAGGGACCATGTAAAAAATGGAAAACCCGATCCGGAGATCTATCTGAAAGCTGCAGACAACTTCAATGTTAAACCGGATGAATGTATTGTTTTTGAGGATTCTGTTGTGGGGATAAGAGCTGCTAAAAGTGCAAATATGGCATGTATTGCTATAACAAATACCTACCCCCCAAAACTTCTTAAAGCAGCCGACCTCATTATAGAAAGCTATGATGAGAAAAGTTTGAAAATAATAAAAGATACTTTTCTATAATCTATACTTTTTATGATTTACTCAGGAAAAGAAATCTACTTGAATTATTGGCTATCATACAGGTAATATGAGGAAGGAAATATGAGTGAGTTTGATCTAAAGGTCTCCATGCATGGAGAAGCCAGGACACGGGTAAACGAGGAAAATACTGCACTTAAGTTTGGAAGCGGTAAGGTAGATGTATTCGGGACACCTGCGATGGTAGCTCTCATGGAAGAAGCATCAATAAATACAGTAGATAAGGATCTACCGGAAGGTTTTGCTACAGTTGGAATAGAACTCAGCATTAAACATATCGCAGCTACTCCCAAAGGTATGAATATAACCGCCAGCGCCGAACTTATAGAAATAGATGGGAAAAGACTGGTCTTTAAGGTAGAAGCCTTTGATGAAGTAGAGAAGATTGGCGAGGGCACCCATCAGAGATTTATTATAGAGCTTGATAAATTCAAGCGTAGGGCTCAAAACAAATCTATAAAATAATTCAAGGAATATACCAAAGAACAATACTTATAAATAGCCCATTGGATTCTGCGGAACACCATTTATCCTGATCTCGAAATGAAGGTGAGGTCCAGTAGAAAAACCGGTTGAACCCACTCCTCCTATGACAGAACCCCTCTCAACCATTTGGCCTAAAGATACATTTATGCTTGAAAGATGTGCATACCATGTAGCATATCCACCACCATGGTATATTATTATTGAATAGCCATATCCGCCAAAATAGCCAGCCTGGATGACTTTTCCTCCAGCTGCTGCCTTAACAGCAGTACCATATGGTGATCCAATATCGATTCCAGCATGAAGTCTGTTTGTTCCCAGTATTGGATGTATTCTGTAACCAAATCCAGACAATAAAGGTCCGGCTGAAGGCCAGAGAAGTTTTCCGGAGGGCGGTATGCCGTATCTATAGCTTTCCAGTATCCTGATAAGTTCCTTTTCCTTGTCAGCAAGTTCCTCCTCCATCTTTATTAGGGCTGCCTTATCAGCTTTTGTCTTGGAAAGGAGGTATTTTTTCTCACCGTAAAGATCTTCTATCTCTTCAGCCTTATTCTCTGCCTGGCTTACCAGTCCGGCAATTTCTTCCTGATGTTCTTTCTGCATTTCCCTCAGTTTGATTATTACCTTTTTCATACTCAGCACGGCATCCCTTTTTTCCTTTACTTGCTGGACATTATCATTTCCCTGCTGGGTGAAAATATTTACTAATTTGAGATTGGAGTTAAATTCAACAAAGTTCTTAACATCAAGGAGCAGTTCAAGAATTTGATTTGGCCCTTTTTTATATGTATATACTACTCTGTCACTTAATATATGAAGATTCTGGTCAAGCTCATCTTCTATAGTTTTTAATTCCTCTTCCTTCAAGACGATCTCAACAGTTGCCTGATCCACTTTAGTCTTTGCATCAGATAGTCGGATATTTAGATCACCAAGTTCAGAGAGTGCAGTGAGTAGCTGGTTTTCAACTTGGGATACTTCATTGGTATAGCGTTTCTCATTTGCTTTAGCTTCTTCGATCTTTTTCTGGGTCTGCTCCCTTTCTTCTTTTACTTCTGAGAGTTCATCTTCGATAGATTGGGGGAAAAGTTCTTGTGGGCATGCAAAATAGGCTAGTCCCGTGAGGGCAATAATTAGACTAACAATTATGGCTACGATTTTATTACTTATTACTTTCATTATTATATTGCAACAAATATTATACTATTATTTAATGCATTTATCCAATATACCTAAATTAAGATAGAAACATGAAATATATGGTAGCCCACAGTATTTTAATTTCGAACACCATAATGGAAGAAATAGGTAATCTATTTTCATTATTTAAGTGTTGACATGACTTGGCCCATTACAATTTCTTATCATACTAAGATTAGAGCTGGAAGAATTCTTATTTAAGAAAATTAATAAATAAAAAAGGATTCACTCTTGACATAAGTTACCAGACATATAATAATAATTAAATATATGTCTGGTAAAACAATAAACAAATGATTACCAGACAATATCATGGTATAGTAAATATGTCTGGTAAAAGTGAAGTGAAGGTTATGGAAATCTTTAATGGAATCATAGAAGAAGAACTGAACAGGTTAAAAAGTCTTAAAAGACAATATGAGCATGAATTGAGTAGTTATATAAAAGGGTGCCTTGTAAAGAAGAATATAAAAGGACATATATACTACTACCTTAATTATAGAGATAATAAAAAAAAAGTTTTTAAATATTTAGGCAAATTGAATGAAGATGAAGTTTTAGATATTGAAAAAAAGATAGAGAAAAGAAGAAATATTAAAAAATTATATAGCCAGGTTAAAAAGAATATAAAGAGGTTTGAAAAAATATCAAATGGAAAGAAAGAGTAATTTATTTTTTTCAATATTATATTCCTTATATGGTGCAGGGATACTGGAAGATATTATACTTATCGGTAGCTGGTGTCATTATTTCTATCGGATATATTTTTCAAATGCTACAGAAATACCAATATTAAGAACATTGGATATTGATTTTCTCATTCCCAATCCAATCAAGATACATAAAGAGGTAAATATTCCAGAAATATTAGAGAGATTGGATTTTATTCCGCAACACAACTATATGACAGGATATACTAAATATGTACATCCAGAGTTAGAACTAGAGTTCTTAATTGCTGATCTAGGGAAAGGTAGGGGTAATAAACCATATGAAATCCCTAAATTACATATTAATGCTCAGGGCTTAAGATATTTAAATCTTCTACAATCTCATACCATCAAGATTGTCCATAAAGATATAAAACCGCATAATATATTAGTTAATAGGGACTCCCTGGAAATAAGGATAACAGACTTCGGCGCATCTTCATTGGTTACCATCGGAAATAATAATATCCACAATCCTGAATACATAAAGAATACTTTAGTATATACCTCCCCGGAACAGACCGGGCGCATGAATCGAGCTGTAGATTATCGAACAGATTTATACTCTTTAGGTGTAACCTTCTACCAGTTATTGACGGGCGTTGTTCCATTTATATCAATGGATCCATGTTCCCCGCGCCAATTATGGATCCAATCCCTGGCATACCGACCCAAGACATGGCTGGAACCTTGCGTTTTATACGTTCTGTTGATCAAATTACGGCTTATTACCGTTCGGATGGAGAAACTAATTACAACATAATATATTCCGGTATTTTTGATGCCAATAATGTCAGAGTTGGTATG
>JALHTA010000487.1 GCA_022865545.1 Actinomycetota bacterium
AAATGTTCCTTATTCTGGTCAGCTTCTGGTTTTCTGTCATATACCGGGACCTGCCTCTGGCCAAATAATAAAATATTTATTTATGATCACTAAGGTCCTCTCCAGTCAAACTCCTTAAGGACCATAACCATAAAAAAAATTATACTTGAAATAATTATTTTTTCAATTTATTAAAGTGCACTTTTTTGCAGTCTATCACCATCGGGCACCTCCGCTCTTTAGGTGACGGTTTTTAAAAACTTATGCGAACTGACAAATATGCACTTTTTTGGGGCCGCCGGCCACAAACAGCGCAGCGCTAGTAATCAAGCCTGATGGATTCCACTCCAGCCTCCTCAAGCATCTCTATAGATAGCGGGTCGGGATAATCTTCCAGGTAATATATCTTTCTTATCCCTACATTTATTATCATCTTGGAACACATCACGCATGGTTGTGTCGTGCAGTATATCTCAGAATTCTGAATATGGACACCGTGTAAGGCGGCCTGGAGCAATGCATTCTGCTCTGCATGCAGGCCTTTGCATATCTCATGGCGCTCACCTGAGGGTACACCGAGCTCTTCCCTGTAGCAGGTCCCTATTTCCAGGCAGTTTCTCACACCCATGGGTGCGCCATTATATCCGGTAGTAAGTATCCTTTTATCCTTTACTATTATTGCCCCGACTTTTCTCCGGAGACAGGTCGAACGTGTTGCTACCTGCTTTGTGATATTTACAAAATATTCATGCCAGGTGGGTCTGGTCATTACCATAGTATCAAGCCTTAAAAATATTGTATAAGTATTTAGATTATACAATAAGTATAGCGGTGAATGTAAGGAGTTTATTTTATTTTATATGTGACAAAAATAGATTGATGGAATATCCAAAAAATGCCTGGAAAAGATATTCATAAATACATCTTTGTATGATATATTACCTTTAACTGAAAGTGCTTTTTTCAGTTGACCCTCTTGGGTGGGAGCATTCCCACCCATAAATTTTTATCTGATTACCTCTGTTAAGTGGCAAAAAGATAAGTTTTATCATGAGAAGACCTGCGGTTTTGCTTATCATTAGTGACGGTTTTATTATTGTTTCGAGTTGCCATATAGTTTAATATCCTTATAGGGGCATACTCACCTTAGATCATGTAAAATTAAAAACTCTTTAAAATTTTTTTGGTTACAGTATGATATAGGACTATCATGAAAAAAATAAATATCGGACAAGAAAATTCTTGCACCAGAAGTGCAATAGAAAAGATATCTGATCTACTCATAAGTGGAAAGGTGGGGGTGGTCCCAACTGCAACTATATACGGATTGAGCTGCGTCTATGATAATGAAGATGCGGTTAAAAAGATCTATTCAATAAAGAAGAGAAAGTCCGGTACGCCGTTTATTGTCCTGATCTCATCCATATCCCAGCTCGGAACACTTGCAGGTGAAATAAATGATCCGGTAAAAAAGCTTATCCGTAAATACTGGGATACAAAAAAGCCATATCCCCTCACATTAATACTTGCAAAAAA
>JALHTA010000066.1 GCA_022865545.1 Actinomycetota bacterium
ATTTTTATGATATTTTTATTAAATGTTAAATTTTTATTTTGATGATTTTCTTCAAGACCCCCCTATTTCCATTCGAAAATATATATAAGACAGAGACCCTATGATTTCGTCTGGAGATAAAAATAAAAAATGATAAAAAGAATTATAAAAAATAAAAATAAAAAATAATCCAGTTGTTAATAATGAATGAAATTATATATACTTTTCTATTTTGTAATTTATTTTTTATGGTATATAAAGTATAAATTTCTCATATATATTTTAAATATTAATATTAATAACCAATTTAGAAATTTCTAAAAATAACGATTATTTAAAAATAATAAACTTTTAAAATAACAATAGCTGTACAACTTCTAAATAACCGCACAATTCTCTATTTATTTTTCATGGTATATAAAGTATAAATTTCTCATTTCCAATGGAAATCATAGGGTTGGTGTAGTCCAATAAAATCAATTATTAAAACAAATATCAAAAATATTTTTTTAAATTACAAAATCAAAAAATAAAGTAATTAAATTGTATCCTTTTTCATTCAGAAAATATCTTAAGCTTAAAAGGATTGAAAACCAAAAGCCTGAACACTTGACAAGTTCTCAAAAAATGGAAATTTATATAGGTTTTCTGGAGTATTTTATTAATGGAGGTTTTCCTCTTATCCTGAAAAATGACGACATTGAATTATCCAGACAATATTTTGAAGATATCTTAAACAAGGATATATTGAATAGATACAAAGTAAGAGAGGTTAAGGAATTAAAAGACCTGATTCTTTTTCTTTTCTCAAATGTTGGTGGAATATATTCCTATTCAACATTAAAAAAGGTATCTGGAATTAAGAGTCTGAGTACAATTAAAAATTTATTGATTATTTCCAGAAGGTATTTTTGTTACATCAGGTTGGAAAATTTGATTATTCCATTAAGAAACAAAAAGTATCATCATCTAAAATATATGTGAGCGATACCAGTTTCTTAAAAACTGTCTCTTTTAACTTCTCGGAAAATACAGGTAAACGATTGGAAAATTTAGTATTCCTGCAACTTAAAAGACGATATGATGAGATATATTACCACCTGGATAAAAATGAATGTGATTTTGTCATTAAAGAAAATCTAAACATAACTCAGGCAATCCAGGTATCCCAAAAACTTGATAATCCTGTTACAAAACAACGGGAAATCGCTGGATTACTGGATGCTATGAAGAAATATAATTTAATGGAAGGATATATTCTGACATTAGAAGATGATGAAATTCTGGAAATAGATAAAAAGAGAATAATAATCAAATCGATCTGGAAATGGCTGCTTGATTTTGATAACGCTATATAGTTTATAAAGATGATGATGGTATGATATTTTAATCACCTTTGTACAATACATTATAATCCACACATGAAACACCAACCCACATTCCTGCCCCTTTCACTTGATGAAGCAAGAGCTCTGGGAATCCAGGAATTCGATATCATCCTGGTTACAGGTGATGCCTATGTGGACCATCCTTCCTTTGGCACCGCCCTGATCGGCAGGGTATTGTGGGATGCAGGCTACAGCGTTGGCGTTATTGCCCAACCCGACTGGAAAACCGATACGGATTTTACGAATTTGGGCAAGCCCAGACTGTTCTTTGGAGTAACTTCAGGCAATGTTGACTCAATGGTAAACAATTATACAGCTAACCTGAAAAAACGACATGATGACGTTTATTCCCCAGGCGGCAGAGAGGGACTAAGACCCAACCGTGCCGCAATTGTATATACAGATAAGCTACACGCCCTCTATCCTGATACCCCCATCGTGATGGGAGGCATCGAGGCAAGCCTGCGGCGTTTCGCTCATTATGATTACTGGTCAGATTCAGTGCGCCAGTCCATCCTCGCCGATGCACCTGCAGACCTTCTGGTGTTCGGGATGGGAGAGCAGCAGATGGTTGAGATCGCAAACCGCCTGAAAATGGGTGAAGTTATTTCAGCCCTCACCGATATTCCAGGCACAGCAGTTAAAATAGAGATTAAGAAATGGCCCCTGGCTTCGCGTGAGAATTATGTGGATATAGATTATGTGGAGATACCAGGCTTTGCAGAGGTATCCAGGGATAGCCGGAAGTATGCCGAGGCTTTCAAACTCCATTATCAGGAACAGGATCCTGTCAGGGGCAGGACAGTAGTACAGCAACATCCCAAAACAGTCATTATCCAGAACAAACCTGCAATGCCGCTTAGTACTGAGGAACTGGATCATGTGTATGAACTGCC
>JALHTA010000067.1 GCA_022865545.1 Actinomycetota bacterium
GGAATAATGGTTGAGAACAAAGAAACAGAAGATAAAGTAGAAGATAAAGTAGAAGAGAAAGTAGAAGATAAAGTAGAAGAGAAAGTAGAAGAGAAAGTGGAAAAAGTAGTTGAAAAAAAAGAGGTTGCAGCGAAACCAAAGGAAACAAAAAAAGCAGCTAAAGGTGGAGCTACAATAGATGATATTCTTGCCAAAATTGAGAATATGACCGTACTGGAGCTTTCAGAACTTGTAAAAGCTCTTGAAGACAAGTTTGGTGTAACCGCACAGGCAATGGTTGCAGCTGCGCCTGCAGCCGGAGCAGCCGGAGCAGCAGTTGAGGAACAAACAGAATTTGATGTTATGCTCAAATCTGCCGGGCAGCGAAAGATAGAAGTCATAAAGACTGTTAGAAAGATAACCAGCCTTGGTCTTAAGGAAGCTAAGGAACTTGTAGACAAAGCACCTAATGCAGTCAAAGAAAAAATATCTTCCGAAGAAGCAGAAAAGATCAAAGAACAGCTTGAAGAAGCTGGTGCTGAAGTGGAAGTAAAATAGTTATTCCTAAAAAAACTAAAAGACATAAAGGTATAGTTAGATTACTATACCTTTATGTATATGTATAGCCAGACTTTAAGACCATATATATTGCTACATTATTGAGCATATTAAAGAAAGTGATTGACAGAGGTTTTTAATTTGGTATATTAATAGTTTGTCGGTTTTTTCCTGACTATTTATACTATTATTTATAAAACTATACTATATAGTTTGTTGTCTGGGTGCAAAAGTTTTTAATAAAATTTGCTATTTCCATGTTTTTTACTACATTGATGCAACTTAAGACCTAATAAAAGAGGAGAATGAATTAATGCAAAAAACAAACAAATTCCAAAGATATGATTTCGGCAGGATTCCAAAAATAATGGAAATGCCGCATCTCCTGGATATCCAGAGGGAATCATTTCAATGGTTTCTTGATGAAGGGCTATTAGAAGCTCTTAAAGATATTTCTCCCATAGAAGATTTTACTGGAAATATGACCCTGGAATTTACCAGTTATAATTTTGATGAAAATATAGCCTCTCCTGATGACTGCAAGATGCAGGACATGTCTTATACGGCTCCGCTTAAAGTCCTTGCCCGCTTCATCAATAAGGAAACAGGTGAGATAAAGGAGCAGGAAGTTTTCATGGGTGATATCCCCATGATGTCAGACAAAGGTACATTTATAATAAATGGTACAGAAAGAGTTGTAGTATCACAATTGGTCAGATCCCCGGGTGTTTATTTTGATACTGATATAGACAAGAAGACCGAGCGTGATATATATATGTGTAAGGTCATACCTACAAGAGGTTCCTGGATAGAAATAGAAACAGATAAGAAAAATATTGCATATGTAAGGATCGATAGAAGAAGAAAATTTTTACTTACTATATTTCTTAAGGCGATAGGATTTGGGAACAATGACGAACTATTGGAACTTTTTGGACCATTTGATAAGGAAAACTGTATTAAGAATACAATAGAAAAAGATGTTACAGAAACTGAAGAAGAAGCACTTATAGAGATCTATAAGAAATTAAGACCTGGTGAACCGCCGACTGTAGAAAGTGCCACCAATCTTATTAGTTCATTATTCTTTAACTCCAAGAGATATGATTTCGGTAAGGTCGGACGTTATAAACTGGACCAGAAACTGATGGAGGAAGTGGATGAGAAAATTGCCGAAAAACTAAATGCACTTGATAAAAAACTGGAAATAGATCCAAGTGATAAATATATATTAAACAGTAAGGATATATTCCTGATAGTCAAATATATAATACAGCTGATGGGTGGTTTAGGTGAAGTAGATGATATCGATCATTTTGGAAACAGGAGGATAAGGAACATTGGGGAACTTGTTCAAAACCAGGTAAGAATAGGTCTGTCAAGGATGGAGAGAGTCGTCAAGGAAAGAATGACCACCCAGGACCTTGATATGATAACTCCAAAATCACTTATAAATATAAGGCCTCTTGTAGCAAGTCTAAAAGAATTCTTTGGAAGTGGACAGCTTTCACAGTTTTTGGATCAGACAAACCCACTTGCGGAGATAACCCATAAAAGAAGACTATCTGCGCTGGGTCCGGGAGGTCTTTCCAGGGAGAGAGCTGGCTTTGAAGTAAGGGACGTGCATTCCTCCCATTATGGAAGGATGTGCCCGATAGAGACTCCGGAAGGTCCTAATATCGGTTTGATAGGATCACTGGCTACTTATGCCAAATTAAATGAATTTGGTTTTATCGAAACACCTTACCGGAAAGTGATCAAAGGCAAGATAACAGATAATATTGAGTATCTTTCTGCCGACCAGGAAGAAGACTTCATTATTTCCCAGGCGACTGAGGGGATCGATTCAAAGGGAAACTTTAAGAATGAGAAAGTGCAAGCAAGGCATGGCGATGATATCATATTTGTAGAATCCAAGATGGTAGATTATATGGATGTATCACCCCAGCAGATATTTAGTGCTGCAGCATCTCTTATTCCATTTTTGGAGCATGATGATGCCAATAGGGCCCTTATGGGTTCCAATATGCAGCGCCAGGCAGTTCCACTGATCGACCCCGAACCTCCGCTAATAGGGACCGGTATGGAAAAAGAACTGGCCCGTGACAGCGGGACACTTATTCTGGCCAAGGGCGATGGTATAGTTAAAGAAGTAAATGCTGACAGTATTATTATAGATTATTCAAATAAGAAGGGCTTCGAACATAAGCTTTATAAATTTAAAAGGTCCAATCAGGGCACATGCATCAATCAGAGACCGCTTGTCTGGAGTGGCGATAAAGTAGAGAGGGGACAGGTAATAGGAGATGGTCCGGCTACCAGTTCCGGCGAACTTTCGCTTGGCAAGAATCTTAGATTGGCCTTTATGTCCTGGGAAGGATATAACTATGAAGATGCTATCATAATCTCCGAAAGGCTTGTAAAGGAAGACGTATTGTCTTCGATCCATATCTCAAAGCAGGAAGTCGAAGCCAGGATCACCAAGCTCGGTAATGAGGAGATCACAAGGGATATACCAAGTGTTGGGGAAGAAGTACTTAAGAATCTTGATGACCAGGGTATTATCAGGATCGGGGCGGATGTAAAACCAGGAGATGTCCTGGTGGGGAAGATAACCCCTAAAGGAGAGACAGAACTTACTGCTGAGGAAAAACTCCTCAGGGCTATTTTTGGAGAAAAAGCCCGGGAGGTAAGAGATAGCTCTCTAAAGGTACCGCATGGGGAAAATGGAAAAGTATTGGATGTTCAGATCTTTTCAAGGGAAAAGGGACACGATCTCCCACCCGGAGTAAATGAACTGGTAAGGGTATTTATAGCTGAGAAGAGAAAGATATCTATAGGAGACAAGCTTGCCGGCAGGCATGGAAATAAAGGTGTTATATCTGTGATACTGCCTGAAGAGGATATGCCTTATACTGAAGATGGAGAACCTGTTGATATCATATTTAATCCTCTTGGCGTACCTTCAAGGATGAATGTTGGCCAGGTCCTGGAGACCCATCTCGGGGCAGCTGCTAAAAAGGGCCCAAAGAATAAAGAAAAAACAGATGGTGGTTCAGTATATATGGCTACTCCGATATTTGATGGAGCTACTGAAGACGATATCAAGAAGTTTCTAAAAGAAGCAGGGATTTCAGAGACCGGAAAAACTGCCCTATATGATGGTAGAAGCGGTGAGAAGCTTTCTAATGAGATTACTGTAGGATATGCATATGTACTCAAACTACTTCACCTGGTTGATGATAAAATACATGCAAGGTCGACAGGACCATATTCGCTGGTGACCCAGCAACCCCTGGGAGGAAAGGCCCAATTTGGTGGACAAAGATTTGGCGAGATGGAAGTATGGGCCCTCGAAGCATACGGAGCGGCTTATGCCCTGCAGGAGATGCTTACCATCAAATCCGATGATGTCACTGGAAGGGTAAAGACATATGAGGCCATAGTAAAGGGAGAAAATATTGAGAAACCCGGAATACCAGAATCATTTAAGGTCCTTATCAAGGAGATGCAGAGCCTTGGACTTGATGTAGAAGTCCTTTCGGAAGAGGGTAAGGAAATAAAAGTCGGCAAACCTGAAGATGAGATCATGAGAACCGTTGAAGAACTCGGGATCAATCTGGAAGTCGGACAAAGTCTTTTAGATGGAGGACTCCTGGAGGAGGAGGCCAAGAAGGAAGCTCCGGAACAAGAAGCAGATGACCAGCCGGATTCCGGAGAGTTATTAGTAGATCTGAAGGAAGATGACCAGAAAAAGAAGAAAAAGAAGGCTAAACCCGAATTGACCGAAGAAGAAAAAGAGATCCAAAAACAGATCGAAGCAAGCAAGGAAGAAGACGGAAAAGTCAAAAAAGGCAAAAAAGATAAAAAAGACGAATCTAAAAATAATAAATAAACTTTTTATATATTTCGAAAGGGCTTGATTATATGGTGATTAATTTAGATGTTAGTGATTTTAATGCGATAAGAATCGGCTTGGCATCTCAAGAGAAAATAAGATCCTGGTCCAATGGCGAGGTCAAGAAGCCTGAGACGATCAATTATAGGACCTTGAAGCCTGAAAAGGATGGACTCTTCTGCGAGAGGATCTTTGGACCTACCAAGGATTGGGAGTGTTACTGCGGTAAGTATAAAAGAGTCAGGTTCAAGGGCATTATATGTGAGAGGTGTGGAGTAGAAGTGACCCGGTCAAATGTCAGGAGAGAAAGAATGGGTCATATAGAGCTTGCCTGCCCGGTATCACATATATGGTTCTTTAAGGGCGTACCTTCCCGTATGGGATATATACTGGATCTGAGTCCAAAGGATCTTGAGAAAGTACTTTATTTTGACTCCTATATTATTACAAATGTTAATAAGGAAAAAATAAAAGTCGATGAAGAAGGATTAAAGGAGATCCAGGGGAAAGCTCTAAAAAGAGCTAAAGAACTTCATGAATTAAGAATAAAAGAGATACATGCCAGTCAGGATGAGATAATTGAGACAATAGAAGTAATAGATGAAGAAGATCTCAACTTAGATGAAGAAGATAAGGAAGAAAATGACTCTGAACCGGATATAGAGGATGGTATAGAGGATGGCAATGAAGACAAAGAAGATAAGTCCGAAGTTGAGGACGAACCGGAAGAGCGGAAAGATATGTCCCTCTTAAAAACCAAGGCTGAGAAGAACAAATTAATAAAAGAAACTGAAAAAATGCTTGAAGAAGAAGAGGATATTTACTTAGAGGAAATCGAATTGATCAAGAGATCCAAAATATTCTTCTCAAAAATTGAAGAGAAGATGCTCGTCTCCGATGAAGCCCTGTTCAAAAAGATGTCAGAGATATATGGCGAATATTTTAGCGGTGATATGGGAGCTGAAGCAATAAGGGAACTTCTAAGCAATATAGATTGCGAAAAGGAAACCGAAGAGCTTAAAGGCATAATAAAGAAATCCAAGGGCCAGAAAAGAAGCAGAAGTATAAAGAGACTCAAGATAATATCTTCATTTATCGGATCCAATAATAAACCGGATTATATGATACTTGAAGTATTGCCGGTAATACCGCCTGATCTTAGACCAATGGTACAGCTTGATGGTGGAAGATTCGCCACATCTGACCTGAATGACTTATACAGGAGGGTTATCAATAGGAATAACCGTTTGAAAAAGCTACTGGAACTCGATGCACCTGAGATAATAATAAATAATGAAAAAAGGATGCTCCAGGAGGCGGTTGACGCACTCTTTGATAATGGAAGAAGGGGCCGTGCTGTCGTCGGAGCTGGAAACCGGCCATTAAAATCCCTTAGTGATATGTTAAAGGGAAAACAGGGACGGTTCAGACAGAACCTTTTAGGTAAGAGAGTCGATTATTCCGGAAGATCTGTAATTGTGGTCAATCCTAATCTTTCTCTTGGCCAGTGCGGACTTCCGAAGAAGATCGCACTTGAACTTTTTAAACCATTTGTGATGAAAAGACTTGTTGATGAAGGATATGCCCAGAATATAAAAAGTGCCAAGACTATGGTCGATAAGACAAGCGACGAGGTCTGGGACATACTTGAAGATGTCATCAGAAATCACCCGGTCCTATTAAACAGGGCTCCAACACTTCACCGTCTTGGTATACAGGCTTTCATGCCTATCTTAATAGAAGGTAAAGCCATACAGATACATCCGATGGTCTGTCCGGCGTTTAATGCGGATTTTGACGGTGACCAGATGGCGGTTCATGTTCCTCTTTCTAATGAAGCAAAGGCAGAGTCGATAATACTTATGCTTTCTGCTAATAATATACTTTCACCTGCAAGCGGAGAACCTGTAGTAGTTCCCTCGCAGGATATGGTCCTGGGGATCTATTACCTGACTTCCGAAAGAGAGAAAATAGAAGGCGAAGTGAGATTTTATAATAGTAGTGAGGATGCGCTGCTTGCATACAATTATGAAATAATATCGTTGCATACTCCTATTAAGGTAAAAATGATTGATAAAATAATAAGGACCACAGTAGGAAGACTTATATTCAACCAGACTCTTCCTAAAGAATACAGATTTGTGAATAAAGAGGTATCAAAAAAAGAGTTGATCGGAATCATTGTAGAGTGTATTGAAAAATTTTCACAATCGCAGATAGTCGAAATACTAGACGCCATCAAGGCTACAGGGTTTAAATATGCTACAAGGTCGGGTCTTACGATAGGTGTGGACGATATCAAAATACCTGAAGAAAAATCTGAGATACTTAAGAAAGTAGAAGATAAGATCGAACAAATTGATGATTACTTCAAACAAGGTCTTATTACAGATATTGAAAGGCATCAGAGGACCATACAGACATGGTCGCAGGCTAATGAAGATGTGGCCAATGCTATGGAAAAGAATTTTGATAAATTCAATTCAGTATATATGATGGCTACTTCCGGCGCCCGTGGAAATATCAAGCAGCTAAGGCAACTCGCAGGCATGAGAGGTCTTGTGGCAAATGCCCGTGGGGATATTATCGATAGTCCCATAAAATCTAATTTCAGGGAAGGATTAGATGTACTTGAGTACTTTATTTCTACACATGGCGCCAGACAGGGACTTGCAGATACAGCACTCCGGACAGCTGACTCCGGTTATCTTACCAGGAGACTGGTGGATGTTGCCCAGGACACTATGGTAACTATTAATGATTGCAAAACAGAGGAAGGTGTCTACCTCTATGTCCTGACACTTGAAGGGGAGCCTAATACAAACCTTGTAGGAAGGGTAAGCCTTGAAGCTGTCAAGAGCCCTATTTCTAAGAAAGTAATAATAGAGGCTGGAGAAGAGATACTCACTAAGCATCTACAGAAATTTATTCATGCAAATATTGAAAATATCAAAGTAAGGTCCGTTATGAACTGTGAGGCAGATTCAGGTATCTGCCAGAAATGCTATGGACGTGATCTTGCTTCAAGAAAACTAGTTGAAATAGGCGAGGCAGTCGGTACGATCGCTGCTCAATCCATTGGTGAGCCGGGGACACAGCTTACTATGCGTACCTTCCATACTGGAGGTGTTGCCTCAACAGTTATCCAGAGGTCGATCAAGTCACCAGTTGAAGGTACATTGATATTTAAAAAAGAACTCCTTGATGACCTGGGCCTAAAGAAGAAAGATTTCACAGAAAAGGATACTAATGAGATCATGGAGATCAATATAGAACAGGTGCCGCATAAGCTAGTCTTCCAGATAAAAATGGAGAGAGGCGATGTGGTAGATGTTATAATCCCCAAAGGAGAGGTGCTCCAGATCAATAAGGATATAAAAGTAGCTGCGGGCGAGACTTTTGCTAAACTGATAATGACTGCAAAAAGAAAGACTCATGTCCATAAGCATGAAAAAACTTTTGAGGGTATTGATATAACAAGTGGTCTGCCAAGGGTAGTCGAGCTTTTTGAAGCAAGAAAACCAAAGGAACACTCATTTGTGGCTGAGATCTCAGGAAAGACAGAGATCCAGGATATTGATACCAGGTTCAGGATGATAACAATAAAGAGCAAGGACGGCAAACAGGAAAAAGCCTATCAGATTCCTAAAAGAGCCAAACTTAATATCAAAAATGGAGATAAAATAAATGCTGGTGACCAGATAACAGAGGGTCCTAGAAATCCACATGATATTTTAAGGATAAGCGGTATAAAGGATTGTCAGCAGTATCTTGTAAAAGAGGTCCAGAATGTATATAAATCACAGGGTGTTGATATCAATGACAAACATATTGAGGTCATTGTAAGGCAGATGCTTAAAAAGATTACTATTATAGATCCTGGAGATACAGGCTATCTACCTGGACAACTTGTTGACAGACTGGATTTCAACAGGAAAAATAATGACCTTATATCAAATATGCAGCAGCCGGCCACAGCGACTCAGAATCTAATGGGAATCACAAAGGCGTCTCTTGCAACAGACAGCTTTCTGTCCGCAGCTTCATTCCAGGAGACTACAAGGGTGCTTACGGATGCTGCTCTTGAGAATAAAATAGACTGCCTTCACGGACTGAAGGAAAATGTAATAATAGGAAAGGCAATACCTGCAGGGACGGGTATGAATAAGTTAAAAGATCATAAACTTTCCTATCCCGGATACCAGGAAGAGAACAAAGATGAAATAGAGATCCTGCAGGAATCCGAAGAGGACGATCTAAGGGAGATTGAGATAAATATATAGCTATAAAAAAGTGGTTGAAAACAACGCTCAAAATGTAGAGTTTAACCACTTTTTTTATTGACATTTTATACCTTAAGTGATAAATTCTTTTTTCGTGTCAAAAGAGAATTTAAGTTCTTAATAGTTTTTTATCAAAGAATATTAATAATAAATAATAGTAAAGGTAAGTTTGTATGCCTACTATCAATCAGCTTGTAAGAAAAGGTAGAAAGAAATTAGTCAAGAAGAAGAAGACTCCTGCCCTGCAGGGAAATCCATTGCGTCGTGGAGTATGCATAAGGGTTTATACTACTACTCCTAAAAAGCCTAATTCGGCCTTGAGGAAGGTAGCAAGGGTAAGATTGACCAATGGACAGGAAGTCACTGCATATATACCCGGGATCGGGCATAATCTGCAGGAGCACTCCATCGTCCTCGTCAGGGGCGGAAGAGTAAAGGATCTTCCCGGTGTAAGGTATAAAGTCATCCGTGGTGCCCTTGATGCTGCAGGTGTCGATGAAAGAAGGTCAGGAAGATCACGTTACGGAGCTAAAAAACCTAAGTAATTTTTTATTTTTAAAGGAGATCGAATGGCAAGGAAAGGTAAGCCTCCAAAGAGAGCGGTTATGGTGGATCCGGTTTATAAAAGTAAGCTGGTCGCATACATGATTAAAAAGATTTTGTTAAAAGGTAAAAAAAGTACAGCCGAACATATTGTTTACGGGAGCCTTAAACTCTTAGAGGAAAAAACTAAAGAAAACCCTTTGGAGATATTGGATAAATGCATGGATAATGTGAGACCCTTACTGGAAGTAAAAGCCAGAAGAGTCGGAGGTGCAACATACCAGGTTCCAATAGAGGTATCTTCTAGTAGGGCGAATACACTTGCTGTCAGGTGGATAGTAGGTTTTTCAAGGAAAAGGAAAGAAAGAACAATGAGAGAAAGACTTGCTTCTGAGATACTGGATGGAGCAAGCAATACTGGAAGCAGTGTCAAGAAAAAAGAGGACCTGCATAAAATGGCTGATGCCAATAAGGCTTTTGCTCATTATAGATGGTAAATAGATTAAGATTATTGTAATTATTTGGATGGCCAAGGAATGTCAAGACAAGTATCACTGAAAAATACAAGAAATATTGGAATAACGGCGCATATAGATGCTGGTAAGACCACTACAACCGAAAGGATCCTGTATTATACAGGAAAGACCTATAAGATCGGTGAGGTCCACGACGGTGCTGCTGTTATGGATTGGATGATCCAGGAGCAGGAGAGAGGTATAACCATCACTTCTGCAGCTACGACTACTTTTTGGAAGGACAATAGGATCAATGTTATAGATACACCCGGCCATGTTGATTTTACTGTAGAGGTTGAAAGATCGCTCAGGGTACTCGACGGGATGATAGCTGTTTTTTGTGCTGTTGGCGGTGTTGAGCCTCAATCAGAGACAGTATGGAGACAGGCAGTTAAATATAATGTGCCGCGTATTGCATTTGTGAATAAGATGGACCGCAACGGTGCAGACTTTTTCTATGTATTGGATATGATCAAGAATAGACTTAATGCAAATCCGATGCCTCTTCAGATACCCATAGGAAAAGAGGATAAGTTTGAAGGTATTATAGACCTCATAAGCATGAGGGCTATTCTATATAAAGATGAGATGGGTATAAAGTTTGAATATGAAGATATACCTGAAGAGCTAAAGGCTACTGCTGAAAAATACAGGCAGGAGCTTATTGAGAATATTGCCAATTATAATGATTCGATCCTTAATAAATATGTGGAAAATGAACAGATAAGCGAACAGGAACTCAAGAAGGCGATCAGGGATATAACCATAAATGTAGAAGGTGTCCCTGTTTTTTGCGGCTCTGCTTTTAAGAATAAAGGGGTTCAGCCTCTTCTGGATGCAGTAGTGGACTACCTTCCCTCACCCCTGGAAATTACAGCACCAATAGGTATCAATCCTGATAATAATGAGGAAGCCACCAGGGAAGCAGACGATAGTGCACCTTTCTCAGGTCTGGTATTTAAGATAATGACCGACCCTTTTGTGGGTAGACTAAGCTATGTAAGGGTCTATTCAGGTACGCTTTCAAGTGGCATGCAGGTGCTTAATGCTAATTCAGGAAATAAAAGCAGGATAGGAAAATTACTGGAAATGCATGCCAATACCAGGGAAGAGATAAAGGAAGTATATTCAGGTGATATCGTAGCTATTGTCGGTCTCAAGAACGTCAATACAGGTGATACCATAAGTGATATAAGGCAGCCGATAATGTATGAATCAATAACATTTCCTGAGCCGGTACTAGCAATAGCTATTGAACCAAAGACTAAGGAAGACCAGGAAAAACTTGGAAGATCTCTATCGAAACTTACTGAGGAAGATCCGACATTTAGAGTAGAAACCGATATTGAGACTGGCCAGACCATAATATCCGGGATGGGCGAGCTTCATCTGGAAATAATAGTCGACAGACTAATGAGGGAATTTGGTGTAGATGCAAATGTAGGAAAACCACAGGTATCCTACCGGGAGACGATAACTAAGGAAGCTCAAATAGAAGGAAAATATATCAGGCAAAGCGGTGGAAGGGGCCAATATGGTCATGTCGTAGTGAAATTTGAACCTAATGAATACGGAAAAGGTTATGAATTTGAGGATAAGACCAAGGGTGGTTCGATACCCAGGGAATACATAAAATCTATCGAAGGCGGTATTAAAGAAGCAATGGCTACTGGTGAAGTCGCAGGTTATCCTGTTGTAGATATTAAGGCGATTCTTCTGGATGGCTCATATCATGAGGTAGATTCTTCTGAAATGGCCTTCAGGATAGCAGCTTCAAAGGCTTTTAGGGATGCAATGAAAAAAACCAATCCTATCTTACTGGAACCCGTAATGGAAGTAGAAGTAGTGGTTGCGGATGAATATATGGGAGAAGTCATCGGGGACCTTAATGCAAGAAGGGGAAAAGTATCTTCTGTTAATCTAAGGAATAAAAGTAGAATAATAAAATCAGAAGTACCCCTGTCAGAGATGTTTGGATATGCAACGGACCTGCGTTCAAAGACACAGGGAAGGGCTACGTTCAGTATGCAGTTTACAAAATATGAACCTATGCCCGCAAATATTGCAGACGAGATCATCAATCGTTATAAAGGAAGCAGCATTGCTGTTTAGATATAAAAAAAATATACCATCAAGGAAAGGATAAGGTATGGCTAAGGAAAAATTTGAAAGAACCAAGCCACATATAAACATTGGAACCATAGGTCACGTAGACCATGGGAAGACCACGCTTACATCAGCTATTACAATGTGTTTGCAAGGCACAGGCCAGAGTGAAGCGGTGCGTTCCTTTGATTCCATCGACA
>JALHTA010000068.1 GCA_022865545.1 Actinomycetota bacterium
ATAAAATATAATAATATATTTAAAATAATAATATCTGATAGGATGGTATAAAATGAAGAATGTAAAAATATTATTGGCTTTTTTTACAATAATAGTCTTTCTCCTTTCTTTCGGTTGCAAGGGTCAGCAATCTGGGGACACTACTGGCATTGTGGAAACAGTTACAGAAACTCCCGCTAAAACAATTACAGAGACAGTTACAGAAACTCCCATTGAGACAATTATAGAGACTCCTGCTGAAACAGTAACAGTAAAAGAAACAAATGAGATAAGGCTAAGCGTGGTTTCAGAGGAGACGGGCAGGACAGTTATTGGTGAAAGTTGGGCTAATAACCCAGATATTTATATTGGTGACTCTTCTTCTGACGGATATGTGAATAGTTATATAAGTTTTGATATTAAGGGTTTAGCAGGGGCAGAAATAGTATCTGTAACCCTAACGATGTTATTAGCTGAAGAATTTGGAAACAGGACATATCTTGGTGATTTAATGATCGGTACAATGGATTATGGAACAGGTCTCCTCAATGAATCAGTTGGAGATATTCCATCTAACCTATTGGTACAGCTTCCAAGTCATACTACTGATATAAATTATAGTAGTAGCGATTTAAAAGACGAGCTTCAAAAAAACATAGATTCAGAAAGTGATAGGTTTCAATTAAAGTTCTACTGGCAAAACCCTCAAACTAATAAGGATGGGACCCCTGATGGGTTATTATACCTAAAGCAAGATATTAATCTTGTTGTCCAGTATATAAAATAGAAGTAAGTTAATTCAG
The DNA here is from genome assembly GCA_022865545.1 of Actinomycetota bacterium. Classification (GTDB taxonomy): domain Bacteria; phylum Actinomycetota; class Humimicrobiia; order Humimicrobiales; family Humimicrobiaceae; genus M55B120. Next base: position 783 of record JALHTA010000068.1, read on the forward strand.
AAGTCCAGGTATTAGAATAAGTTTAGCAGGTCTTTTAAATTAATTAAATTCTTTAAAATATGGTTCGAAATTTCAATACTTGGGGCTACCAGAACCTAAAATAATCAAAATATGATATTATTTCAAACGGTAACACTGCAACAAGTGTTCCCTCTACATAAATTCTGTATTCGTAACTTCCGGGGCGAAGAAATGCCCATTCCAAAGCTTCCATAACAAGACCATCTGATCCCTCTGATGATATAGTCATGGCACATCTTTCAACAAAATCATTAGTTTCCAGATTAAGAACTGCGATTCTGAATATAAAATTCTTTTTATTTTTATATTCAACTCCAAACCAGGTCTCCTCGTGTGGAAATAAAGTAGTAATATTTTTTTCTTCGTCACTCCAACCACCTAATCCTATGTCTGAAAAATATTTATCAAAAAGTTCTTTATCGGATTGTTCTGAAAGATTTAAAGTTTCGTATAATAAAGCTGGGGTTTTTTCTTCTGCTACCTCTTCTTTACATCCCGCTTCTGTAAAAACTAAAACCATCAATATTGATATCACTGCTATTAAGGGCCAAAACCTTTTATTATTCATATTATTTATTCTTTTTACATGTTATTTCTAATACTTATATTTCGTTATTATTAAGATTGTTTTAATTATAGTATTTACTTCTCCTATATTATACGAGATAGTCTAAAAATACTCTAATGTAATGATTTTCTATTTACAGGGTGCTGCAAAAAGATTATAGTATTGGATTTAAATTTATCTACTATAGAAAACAACAAAAGAATATTCTTTTAATTGCTTAGTAAATCCTTTATATTAGTCATTTCCTTTATAATCTGGTTCGAAATTGTAATACTTGGGGCTACCTTCATATGTGTATATATTTTAAAATAGATTAAATATATAATTTTGTAATGCTTGATAAAACGAACAACTTAAAAAAACTTGACTTCAAGATATTAAAAGAAGAAGTAATAGATTATCTTGAGAAAAATACAAAATGGATTTTGGCTACTAGTTTAAAAGATAAAGTAACAGCCAGATCTATGTCTATAATTAATAATGAACTGACTATTTATTTTCAAACAGATAAAAGGTCGAGAAAATATCAGCAAATAGTTTCTAATAATAATATAGCAATTGCACATGACAATTATCAAATTGAAGGTATAGCACAAATATGTGGACATCCTATTAGTAATGGAAATGAGTTCTTTTATAAAAAATATAAAAGTGTCCACAAATCTGCATTTGAGAGGTACTCATTTTTAAAGGATGAAGTTGTTATAAAAATTATACCGGAACTAGTTATTATATATAAGTATATCAATAGTTTGCCTTATAAGGATTATTTATCCATAAATGAGGAAAAAGCTTATAGGGAGAAGTATAGTCTGGAATAAAAGATTATTTATTGAGTATATTATTACAATTAATTAATTCCTCTATAATCCGGTTCGAAATTTCAATATTTTGTGCTACCACCTTGTGTGCTAAACAAAGTGGGCACTAGGCCAACAAATAATTTTATACCCTAAATAATATCAATTCCATTAAATTAGTATTATAATTACTATATCATTGTGTAATTTGGTTTAGAGAAATAAGTTAAAAAAATGAAAGAGAAATCATTAAGTGAGATGACGTCAAGTGATATAAAAGAGGCTGTAAAAGAAAAATACAGCCAAGTTGCAAAAGATCCCTGCGGATCTTTTAACTTTCCAGTGGGAAAAACTTTTGCTATAGATGTAGGATATCCTAAAGAAATATTAGATAAACTTCCTCAGGAATTTACTGAATCATTTACTGGAGCTAACAATCCCCAATCCTTTGTTGATTTAAAAGAGGATGAAGTAGTTCTTGACTTAGGATGTGGGGCAGGGCTTGACCTTTATTTCTATTCAAAATCAGTAGGGAATAAAGGAAAGGTCTATGGTCTGGATATTTCAAATGAAATGCTTGAAAAAGCAAAAGCTAATATGAAGTCAGTGGGGATAAGTAATGTAGAGTTTATTTGTGGTTCTTCAGATGATCTTCCATTTGAAAATAATTTTTTTAATATTGTAGTC
>JALHTA010000069.1 GCA_022865545.1 Actinomycetota bacterium
CTGGCTCAATATTTCCAGGGACTTGTATTCACATTCCAGCGGCAGCGGTTGAACCATATTTGTAAGGTAAAATTTAGATGACTGTATTTTTTTCTTTAAAAGGTCCGCAATTTCCAATGCTTTTGCATAACTTGATATAGGTCCTGTCTGGACCTCCTTTTTATTTATCTTTATTTTTCCAGTGCGCAGCTGTTTGTAATTTACCTGTCCATAAGAAGGTTTGTTCCTCCTCTGGACCGAGTAGTCGGTAATACCTACTGTTATGTCCTCATCAGTAACTTTTAAAAACTCCACCATCTCTTCATCTATTACAGGTATAGGTATTCCTATTCCGACAAAAAGTGAGACCCCGTATTTTGCAAAGGTACAGGCTCTTATATAATCAGTAGACATCTCTTTAAGATCAGCTGTTACAGCAATCGTTCCGGCAAGACCGGTGGGTGTGCCATTGGCAAGCCTTTCTTTTTGAGGATTATGCTGCGTTCCCACCCAGGAGACGAATCCATCTGCCCCTCCGAGAAAGATCCTGGTCCCTATTCCTATTGTCCTATAATAAGGATCGTTCAGTAGCGGGCTTAATTGCCCTGCGCTTGAAAAAGTAGCATTCCCAAACCTGGGGAGAAGTTTCCCCATATATGTATAGATCGTCCGGTTGGAAGAATTTGTGGCAACCGCATAGTTTTGATAGGCATTCCTTGGATTATATAGATATGCCTGATTAACAGTTTCTTTGGTAATAAATGTTTCTATTTCTTTACGTGGATAACAATCTGTACCTTGGGATATAGCTTTTAGCTTAATAGGCTTTCCCGCTATAAGGTCCTCTATGACATGTGCACCCCCATAGTCCATACCTTCTGTTTCGGAAAGCTCAGTTGCACCTATATATACATCCACTGCTGCTATGCCTGCATAAGCCGGTACATCATTTAGCCATACTTTTGCCATTTTTATTGGTGGATCGGAATGACCGAAGTTTATAAATGCTCCCGAAGAACACATCGGTCCGAAAGTGGCAGTGGTTACTACATCTACTTCTTTAGCAGTTTTCTTAACACCCTTTTCCCTTACATAGTCAATTATCTCTTCTGCATTTAAAACAACCGCAGAACCGGTCTTTATCTTTTGGTTGATCTCTTCAATTGTCTTTGCCATATTGAAAAAGTATAAATTATAATTTTAGGTATTTTATAATACTCCAATAATATTATTTTTCCAAATCATTATCAAAATTTTCTTCCATTATTTTGTGTTTACGATAAAACCCGTTTACTTCACTTAAACAGGAGGTCTTGTATTGTAAAGGTGATAAATGAAATCAGTTTCTTATTTTTTATATTTCTAATATTTTATATAATTGACAGGTAAATATATTTTGAATGTATGAGCCAGCAAGCAAGCGGGGCTTCTGCAGTGAATATAAGTTAAACAGACAGAAAGGTTTTGTAATATGGCAATGAACCCAAAGGTAAAAAACCCTCTTATTCTTAGTATCGTATCTACTGTATTCCTTGTCCCGGTGCTGATACTTACGATGTATCTATTTGGCTCGGTAAACTGGATAATGCTTATAGTGACAGCAGTTATCTATCTGGTAGTGATCTTTTTGGTCTTTTTCTTCTATGGTGGCCTTGGTAAAAAATAATTGTTTCCCATGGCGGACAGAAAAGATATAAATATAAGAAAAGTCTCTCCCGGCAGTTTTTCCTATGCAGATAGGGATGTCTACAGAAATAGGATATCAGCAGAAGGTAAGTACAATTTCAGGCTGGATTACAAATATAGCAGTTTATATATAATATGTGACCGGGACATCAGTAGTGAGCTGGAAGAACCGGTCTTAAGTTTTTACCGCGATATCGAAATGATAATAGCCAGGCGACCGGATTTTGAAAAAAGCCTGGCACCTATAAAAGCAGGAAAAGATCTCCCCCGGACAATAAAAGAGATGTGTAATGCTGGTGAGGTGTTTAATGTCGGACCTATGGCGTCCATAGCCGGGGCATTATGTGATCATCTTGCAAAAAGCCTTATAGACAGATGCAGTTTCCTGATGATAGAAAATGGCGGGGATGTATATATAAAGAGTAGTGATCCGCTTGAAGTGGGCATATTTATAAAAAACACTTATTTTAAGGACAAGCTTACCCTAATAATAGAAGCAGGGCAGACCCCGTGCGGAATATGTTCTTCATCCGGAAGTTTTGGCCACTCTCTGAGTCTTGGAAAAAGTGATCTTGTAACGGTACTGTCCAGGACCGCCACAATTGCTGATGCAGCAGCAACCTCAATAGCAAATACTATAAATAGTGAAGAAGATATTGATAAGGCGATTGCCCGTTTTAGCCAGTACGGAGAGGTGGAGGGCCTGATCATTATAAAGAATAAAAGAATCGGTTTATGGGGGAAACTTCAGCTTGCTCCGAAATAAAAAAGGAGTGGCATTAACCTTCGGACTGAATATTAGGTGTTTCTCCTCATCGTGATCGCCAGTAGGCTAAAACAGCCTACAATACTTAGCAAATAACAGGAGAATGAAACAAAATGCATTTAGATTTATAAAAGCGTCTAATATCTTTTAAGGCTTTGTCTCTTTTTTCTCTTCAGCTTGTTTAAATGAATCATTTCCGGTTCCGATTATGCTCTGGCCCTTAAAAAGTCCACCCTTTGCTATTGTAAGCAATGCGTCTTTCTGTGTAAGATTTCCAATGAATTTTCCGGTAGATGATATCTCGACTTCTCCGGAAGCGATCATTTCACCCTTAAATGATCCTGCCACTATAGCGTCTTTTGTCCTTACGGTTGCGTCTACTTTTCCTTCTTTTCCGATAACTATTTCCTTATCCGCGACAATTTCTCCAGTTACAGTACCATCTATTCTAGTAGAGCCAGGCGAGTTTATTTTTCCATCCACAGTCACGCCCTCGGCTATAATGGTTATTGTCTTGCTTCCTTTTATATCGGGATTTTTCCTTGATAACATCTGATTCCTTCCTTATGATAATTTATGGTCCGGATATCCGGCTGGCAGTAATTATAGCACTTTTTAAAAATATTTTTCTGGATTTCTATAATTTAAGATATAAAAAAGAAACGCATCTAAATAATTGTAAAAGCAGCAGTTTGTACACCCTAAACATTTTACCTTTTGGTATATCCACTTTTGGAGATTGGGAGCAATCAAGACAGTAATATGATAGAGCATCTAGTACAATGGCAAGAACTTTTGTAGTTACGATATCTATAAAGTAGTCTTATGTAATTGCTCTTGACATAAGTTACCAGACATATAATAATAATTAAATATATGTCTGGTAAAACAATAGATAAAAGATTACCAGACAATATCGTGATATAATAAATGTGTCTGGTAAAAGCGGAGTGAGGGCCATGGAAATCTTTGATGGAATTATAGAAGAAGAACTAAATAGGTTAAAAAAC
>JALHTA010000070.1 GCA_022865545.1 Actinomycetota bacterium
CATTCTTTCCCTTGGATCAAGACAATCCCAGAGGGTAATTGTTGTGATAAGATCTCCGGAAATCTCCTCTTCTTCCGGATTCTCTGTTTCTTCCACTACTGCCGGGTCTTCTTCAGGGCCGGTAGTTTTCCCGTCAAAAAGGCTGCACCCTGCTGCGCCAGATAGGACAAGGGCTGCAAGTAAAAATAATATTGCACCGCGTGTCTTTAAATCAACTAATATATATTTAAGTTTTTTCTTACTTTCAAACATTATTTCACCCTGGGTCAAAAAATGAATTTTAGGAGCCTGTCCGATGATCAAGCTCCTTTTAAAACACATCTACCAAATTATATTACAAATAGACAATTCATTCTATAATAATGGACCCCTTAACACAATTAAAAACGTGTCCATGCCTCATTGTCCGGAATCCCGGCCAGCTACAGCTTGCCTGTTTTTGAATGCTTAAAAGTTTGTAAATTTTAACAAAATAACCTATTATAACCTACTAAGATTTATTACCTTTCATTATAAACAAAGAATGAAAAAAGACATGAGTGATAAAAAAACAAATTCTACAATTACAAATAAAAATCCCGGAAAAACAAAGGCGAAAATAGAGATAGAAATAAATGGCAGTAAATATTCTGCTTTTTCTGGTCAGACTATCCTTGAGGTGGCCCGCCAGAACAATATATTTATCCCTACTCTCTGCTATGATCCAAGACTCAGGTCCCAGGGAGCTTGCAGACTTTGCCTTGTAGAGGTGGAGGGCCGTCCAGAAGCGGTACCTTCTTGTATCACGAAGGCCGCTGGTGGAATGAAGGTCACTACAGATTCAGACCATATAGATGCACTTGTCAGGTTAAATCTTGAAATGATAATATCAGATCATCCTCTTGACTGCATGACCTGCGACTCTGCAGGAAGCTGTACCCTGCAGGACCTTGCTTACCGTTATAGTATAGATGGCTCAAGGTTTACCGGAGATATTCATAAGAAAAAAGTCCTGGACGATAATCCTTTTATATACAGGGATAATGAAAAATGCATCCTCTGCGGAAGATGTGTCAGGATGTGTGATGAGGTCATAGGTTCAAATGCGATCGGATATGCCGGGAGGGGTTTTGAAAGTGAGATAGTCCCTGCATTTGAACAATCACTTAAAGATACAGACTGCGTATTCTGCGGTAATTGCATATCTACCTGCCCGGTAGGGGCGCTTCAGCCAAAACCTTATCTCAAAAAAGCCAGGATCTGGCAGGTCGATAAAGTCATGACCACTTGTCCATACTGTGGTGTCGGATGCCAGCTGGAATTGCATGTCAAAGATAATAAGATCGTCAATGTTACGTCCCCGGTAGGCGAAAATCTCAATTGGGGAAATCTCTGCGTAAAGGGCCGGTTCGGCCTGGATTTTGTCCAGAGTGAAAAGAGGCTCACCGATCCTCTTTTAAAAGACAGCAGCGGAAAATTTAAAAAGGTTAGCTGGAAGAAAGCAATTGAGGCCACAGCCACCAGATTATCAGATATTATCAAAAAACATGGTCCTGATTCTGTGGGTATCTTGAGTTCTGCAAAAGTCACAAATGAGGAAAATTATTTGATGTCTAAGTTTGCAAGAGCTGTGGTTGGTACCAATAATATAGACCATTGTGCGCGCCTATGTCATGCTTCCACGATCACCGGGCTTATACCTACTTTTGGAAGCGGTGCAATGACCAATTCTATAAATGATATAAAATACTCCAAAGCCTCAATAATAATCGGTTCAAATACTACCGAGGCTCATCCGGTAATAGGTTATGAAATAATAAGAAATGTCATAAAAAACGGGTTAAAGCTTATTGTTATAGACCCAAGGGATATCCCCATCACTAAATATGCCACAATTCACCTGAGACAGAAGCCGGGTACAGATATTGCGGTTCTCATGGGTCTTATGAATATCATCTATAGCGAAGGCCTCCATGATAAAGAGTATATAGAAGAAAAAACAGAAGATTTTGACAAGCTTGTTAAAGCTCTTGGTCCATATACTCCGGATAAAGTAGCGGAGATCTCCGGAGTAGATCCCGAAGGGCTTGCCAGAGCAGCAAAGTTATTTGCCAGATCCGGGCCTGCATCTATTTTTTACTCTATGGGTATAACTCAGCATACATGTGGTACCAATAATGTCATGTCTGTTGCTAATCTTTCCATGATGACAGGAAATACCGGAAAACCAGGCGGTGGCGTCAATCCACTCCGGGGCCAGAATAATGTCCAGGGTGCATGCGATATGGGTGCTCTTCCCAATGTCTATAGCGGATATCAGTATGTCGAAGACGATGATACGAGGAAAAAATTTGAAGCCAGGTGGGGCAGAAGCCTTCCTCCCATAAAAGGTCTTACTGTCACAGAGATGATAGAAAAAGCTATAAGTGGCGAACTTAAAGCATTATATATTATGGGGGAAAACCCAATGCTCAGTGATCCTGATCAATTACATGTAGCAGAAGCACTGAAAAAACTGGAATTTATTGCCGTACAGGATATTTTCCTTACAGAAACGGCTGAATTTGCTGATATAGTACTTCCTTCTACAAGTTTTGCTGAAAAGGACGGGACCTTTACAAATACAGAAAGAAGGGTACAGAAAGTCAATAAAGCCCTGGATCCCCCGGGACAATCAAGGCTCGATTGGAAGATAATCTGCAGTATCGCCCAGGCCATGGGGTATCCGATGGAATACGGATCTGTAAGTGAGATAATGGATGAGATCTCAAGCCTTACCCCAATATATGGCGGGATAAATTATAGAAGGCTTGAAAACAGTACCCTCCAGTGGCCCTGCACAGACGACAACCATCCAGGTACCGATATTCTTCATGCAAAAAATTTCAGCCGGGGCAAAGGAAAATTTATACCTTCGGACCACAGTCCTCCAGCCGAAGAGCCGGATAGTGATTATCCGTTTATACTTACAACCGGAAGGATCCTATATCACTTCCACACCAGGACAATGTCAGGAAATGTGGATGCACTAAATGAGATAGCGCCTATGGCACTTGCCCATATAAATTCTGAAGATGCAGACACACTCGGGATCATCGATGGAGATGAAATTATCCTTAAGACAAGACGGGGAGAAATAAAGCCAAAAGCGAAGGTCGATTCAAAAATTAAAAAGGGTGTTGTTTTTGTTCCCTTCCATTACGCGGATGCTCCCGCAAATAGGCTGACCAATTCGGCCAGGGACCCTCAGGCAAAGATTCCAGAGTTTAAGGCATGTGCTGTGAGTATTAGTAAGGTATAAGAAAATTTTTTAATTTTCTTGATTCAAACATACAAAATATTTTCAAAATAATTACTAAAATATCTTGAGCAGTGATCTATATTATTGTAAGTTTGTATATATGTATTGACTCAATGTATACAAAAAGCTATACTTTGTATATATTTAATAATAGAACACAACAAATTTTATGAAACCAGTTGAAATAGGAAAATTAATTAACCAACCGGGAGGTTTTAAAGCCTTTATCCCCAATCTTTTCCCCAAAAAGGGAGGTTTTTGTTTCGAGCCTAAGATTTTAAAGAAAAATAATGAAGCGGCAAGACTTCTTGGTAAACTAGATGGTATTACTAAATTACTGCCAGATTCTGATTTTTTCCTCCTTATGTATCTAAGAAAAGATGCTGCAACTTCAAGCCAGATAGAAGGAACCGTTGCGACCATGATAGATGCTATTGAAGCAGAAGTAAAAATGATCACAAAAATTCCAAAAGACGTAGATGATATTATACATTATAGAAAAGCTTTAAATTACGGAATTGATCGCATTAGAGAAGATAATTTTCCTATAACACTTAGATTTATAAGGGAACTTCATAAACAACTAATTGATAAAGCCAGGGCAACACATTTCTCTGATCCGGGAGAATTTAGAAAAAGCCAGAATTGGATAGGAGGAACTCGCCCGGGTAATGCCAGTTTTGTACCACCTCCACCTGATGAAATGAATAAATCTCTTGGTGAGCTTGAGTCTTATATCCATTCAGACGATTTAACACCTACAGTGATCAAGGCAGGTATTATTCATGCCCAGTTTGAGACAATCCACCCTTTTTTAGATGGTAATGGAAGAACCGGGAGGATGCTTATAACATTTTATCTTTGGAAGGAAGGTTTTTTGGAAAAACCAGTCTTGTTTCTATCGTCCTATTTTAAAAAACACCAAAAAGTATATTATGAGAAACTTTTTGGCTATCATTATGGCAAAGTCACTGATTGGACAAGTTTCTTTCTAGATGGTGTTATTGAAATTGCAAATGAAGCTATAAATACTGTTGAGAAAATAACTTTTTTGCGTGAAGAAGATAGAAAAAAGATCCAAATTCTTGGTAAACGGGCTTCTGAAAGTGCAATAATGGTTTTACCAAGACTATACTCTCAACCAATTGTAAATAATGCTGTCGTCCAGAAATGGACAAGTTTTACTCGAGCAGGGGCGCAAAAAGTTATTGACCGATTTATAAAAGTCGGTATCCTCACACCAAAAGATAAATATAAAAAGTATGATCAGACATATGAATATAAGAAATATCTTAATATTTTTTATTAAGTTTAGCTCTTGTCCCAAGCTTATGCTTATTACCAGAAGGACCATATTGGGAAATGTAGATGCTCTAAGTGAGATAGCGCCTATGGCGCCTGCCCTGGAGAATGATTATTTGACTTTTTTACATATTGTCTTTTATAACTTCATTATTATATTAATTAAATTATATTTTATTTTTTTATAAAAAATTATAAAATTGTATGAATATTCAGGTTAAGGAGGTGAACGGCTTTGAAGACCCTTGTATATGATAAAAAACAAAAATCGCTTTTAAGAAAGTTTAAACAATCGGATATTGCCTCCTATA
>JALHTA010000071.1 GCA_022865545.1 Actinomycetota bacterium
ATGACGATAGGTTTTGTGGCGGGAGCTGTAACAGCACTCTTTCTAACTACTAAAACAGGTGAAGAGCTAAGATCGGATATCAAGAAGCTAGCTATTGAAATAAGAGACAAAGTTGAGGAGAAAGCAAGCAAGGTAAGGAATATTAGCAAAGACAAATATTCAGAAATAATAGAAAGTGTCCTTGCGAATTACCACAAAGTGAAAGATTTTACAGAAAAAGAGATAGATCTTATCAGGAAAGTCGTTTCCGAGCAAAAAGAAGTCTCTTCCAAATAAATTCCTATAAATAGCTTTGGGCCACAGGTAATTGCCGGTATGGTAAATACCGGTGATTAAATGTGGTATTTTTTTAATTATCTTATTTTGAATTGAACTATTTTTAAATCAATTGTAAGTATAATATGTATATTTTCATTGTCCCGGCAATGGACCACATGAGTCAAAAATATGCCTAATAAAAGTATTATAATCAATTATGATCACTGTAACTTCAAACAGTGTATTGATGGGGTCTGCAGGGCAAAATCTGCATGTGAGAAAAAAGTCCTTAAACAGGAAGCCCCCTTTGAGCCGCCCTATGTAAATACGGGCCTTTGTTTGGGCTGCAATAAATGCATTGCAGAGTGTCCTTCAAAGGCTATAGAAAAGACCAGGTAGATGGGCAAGAATAATAAATGATTAAAATATTAATAGATCATAAATTCAGAGACAAGGGTTAGGATCGATGAGAGATAAAAAAAATATGGGAAATGGCAGAGTTGTGATAATCGGTGGGATTGCCGCAGGAACGTCGGCAGCAGCCAAATGCAGGAGGCAGGACGAGGATCTCGAGATCATAATATATGAGAAGGATAAATATATCTCATATGGGACCTGTGGGCTCCCATATTTTGTATCGGGCAAAATAGCGAATATGAATAAATTACTTATAAATACACCCGGGCTTTTTTCAAAGAGGTTTAATATAGATGTAAGGACAGAGAACGAAGTATTAAGTATAGATGCTAAAAATAAAAAAATACTTATAAGGGACCTAAAAAACAATAAAGAATTTGAGGACCATTATGACAAATTGATCCTTACTACCGGGTCGATTCCGATAAAGATCAAGATGGAAGGGTATGGGGCCAGGAATATATTCGTCTTAAAGACCTTAAAAGACGCACTGGATATAAAGAAATATCTGGAAAATATTAAAAATACCGGTAAAGAAGACAAGAATGCTGTCATTATTGGGGGAGGTTTTATAGGCCTGGAGCTACTAGAAGCATATCTTGAGGGCGGTTTCAAGGTAAGTATCATTGAAAAGGACAGCCAGATCCTTCCGATGTTTGACCGGGAAATAATAGAATATCTTGAAAATTACCTTGAAAGCCTGGGCATCAGGATATTTAAAAATGAAGAGGCAAAAAAGCTAATAAATAGAGATGATAATACTGTAATAAAAGTTCTGACATCGGGTGGAGAGAGCCTTGATGCTGATATGGTTTTTTTTGGAATAGGCACAAAGCCGAATAATATGCTTGCAGCCGGGGCCGGTATTAAAATAGCAAAGTCCGGAGCGATCGCCGTAGATGAGTTCATGCAGACCAGCATAGATGATATATATGCTGCCGGGGATTGCTGTGAATGTGAAAACCTTATTTCAGGCGATAGGCGCTCCTATAACCTGGCTACGATCGCAAACCGCCAGGGAAGAACGGCTGGATATAATGCTGCCGGAGGCAGTGAAAGATTTGACGGCAGCATAGTGACTTCGATAATAAAGGTGCTGGATATTGCCATTGGAAAGACCGGTTTAAGCCTCAAAGAAGCAAAAAGACTTGGAATTGACGCAGGGTGCATAGAGGTCCATTATGGTTCACATGCTGGTTATTATCCCGGTGCAGAGACAATGCATATGCTGGTAGTATTTGATAAGAAAAGCAGAAAGCTTATTGGTCTGGAAGCTATTGGAAGGGACGGTATAGATAAAAGGATCGATATTGCATCAGCAGCAATTAAGGGAGGACTGGGAATAGAAGATCTTGCCAGTATTGAAATGGCTTACCAACCGGCTTTTGGGTCTGCCCGTGACTCCATAAATATTCTTGGAATGATCGCAGAAAATATTCAAAAAGAAGAAGTTGGCTTTGTTGATATACCGGAAATGCGGGAGAAGATAAAAAATGGTGATGATATGATCATCCTTGATGTGAGGTCCGCCAAGGAGTATGATGCCGGCCATATAGAAGGCGCTATACTTATTCCGGTAGATGATATCAGGAGCAATATCAATATGCTCGATCCCGGGAAAGAAACGATCATCTACTGCCGCAGCGGATACAGGGCATACCTTGCTTTAAGGGTATTAGCAAATCATGGATTTTCAGATGTCAAATTACTCAATGGGTCATATCTTAGCTGGGAAAGAAAACTATAATAAAATATCAATATTTCTTTTTACCTTTCCCCACAAACTGGAGGACGATAAAACCGCTTATTAAAAATATCATAGTGGTGAGGAGGGCAAGTCTCTGACTTTTTGTGATAAAAGAAACCACACCAAAAGTAACCGGTCCTAAAATAGACGAGACTTTCCCACTGATCGAATAAAATCCAAAAAACTCTGCTTCACGGGCTACTGGTATGAGCCTGGCCATCAGGCTTCTACTCGCAATAAGAGTAGAACCTGTTGTTATTGATGCTAATATCCATCCAGTATAAAAAACAGCCTTTATATCATAACTTGAGACAAGTATGATTATAAATACCCACATTATGAGGGTTATGGATATAGTTTTTTTAGCCCCTATCCTGTCTGTTAGCCAACCAAAAAATATAGAGCTTATTACTGTAGGTATCTGGCCTACCATGAAGAGTATGACTATTTCATAAAGGCTGAAGTTAAGAGTATTTTTTGCATAGATAGCTACATATAATGCAAGGATAGAGAAAGCATTTGAAAAAAGAAAATATGATATTAAAAACCGCGTAAGGTCCGGATATTTCCTGATGTTTTTTAATGTAGTAGCAAGTTTTTTAAAACCATGGACCAGGTATGAGGCTTTTCTCTTTATTGGGTCCGTTGAGGGAAGGTCCTTTAGGAATATAAAGGAAGGTATTGAAAATACAAGAAAAAATAGGCTGGTGATTAGAAGTGACAATCTAATATTAAAGAGGTTTCCCGGCTCAAGCCCGCCTTTTAGTAAAGGGATCAATATTACGAGAATTAAAAATCCACCCATATATCCTATGGAAAAACCAAAACCCGACACAAGTCCCGTATTTTTCCTTGTAGAGAGCTGGGGCAGGAAGGAATTGTAAAACATCATAGAAGTCTGGTAAAAAACATTTGCGACAATAAACAGTATAACTGCGGGTGCCACCATCCCGCTTTTAAGAAAGAAAAGGGGAACGGTAAACACTATGCATGCCAGGGTCAGAACCATAAGGAATTTGTTTTTGGACCTTGAAGTATCTGCCACTGCCCCGAATAAAGGAGCAAGGACAGATGTTATTATCATTGAGACCCCTCCAGCAATGCCCCACATGAGGTCGCCAAAATTTTCCGGGTACAGGCCGGGTTTGACAATAATACCTGTAAAGTATAAAGGAAAGACTATTGTGATTATTATCACGGCAAATGAAGTATTGGCAAGATCATACAGGGCCCAGGAGATGACCGCCGGCCTGAAAAGGACTTTTACATTTTCCCTTATCTTATTTATGTTCATAAAGTCTTATTATTTTACCCTATAATTTAAAATTTTAATAAATAAACGATAGAAGGAATAAATATCTATGCTGGCTAATGCAGTATGGGATAAAAAGATATTTTTAAAGGCGAAATGATATAAGGATATCCGTTAAACGGATAATGGATGACTTGAAGGGGCAGAAGTGGAAGGGACCTAAAAAAATTAACACCCTAAATATTAGTATTGAAAATAAGTCTCCATGATAATATCATTATATTAAGGGCAAGGATCAATTTAACAACCGGACTTAATATGAAAGTATCTAATATTACCTGGAAAATCGGAGGAGAAGCAGGTTACGGAATACTGACATCCGGTAATATATTCTCCAGGACTTTTTCCAAGAAGGGATATTCAGTTATAGACAGTATTGAATACCCTTCACTTATCAGGGGAGGTCACAATACTTTTACTGCCCGGATAAATTCAGGGAAGATCTTCTCGCTCAATAAAGATGTCAATATTCTTGTAGCTCTTGATCCCGAAACCATAAAACTTCACCAGGATGAAGTGATGTATGGCGGATATATTATTTATGATGGCACCAAATATGAACAAAAAGAAATTAATAATACCAGAAAAGATATAAATTATATTTCAATACCCATGCAAAAGATCACAAAAGAAATGGGTGCTGATGAAGTAATAGTGAATAATATCGCCCTGGGTGCTTCGGCTGCACTTCTAAGCTATGACCTTGAAGTGATGAAGACTACAGTAAAAGATGTATTTAAGAAAAAGGGCCTAAAAATAATCGAAAATAATATCCGGGCTCTTGAGGCCGGACACAAGTATGTCAGGGAAAGATCTAAAGCCAAGGCTTATGATCTGGAAATAGTCAAACCTTTGAGCAGGCTTCTTGTTACCGGCAATGATGCAGTCTTTCTGGCTGCTGTAAGAGCAGGGTGTAAATTCTATTCGGCATATCCGATGACACCCTCGACTTCAATACTGCATTCATTTGCCGCTGTCGAAGATGAATTTAATATTGTGACCAAGCATGCAGAGGATGAAATAGCGGTTATTAATATGGCAATCGGGGCTTCATTTGCCGGAGCCAGATCGATGGTAGCTACCTCAGGCGGAGGTTTCTCACTAATGACTGAGGGTCTTGGGAGCGCTGCGATGACTGAGACACCTTTAGTGGTCATACTTTGCCAGAGACCTGCTCCGGCGACAGGACTTCCGACATGGACAGAACAGGGGGATATGCTTTTTGCTATCAATGCATCCCATGGTGAATTTTTAAGGATCGTGATGGCTCCTGGAGATCCGGAAGAGTGCTTCTATCTGACCGGGAAAGCTTTTAACCTTGCCGAAAAATACCAGATACCTGTAATAATCCTGCTGGATAAATATTTATCTGAAAGTCATTTTTCATGTGAAAAATTTGAATTTAAGAAGATAAAAGCCAATCGTGAAAATCTTATTACGAAAGATAAAAATATAGAAGATGATTATAAGAGATATAAAAATACTGAAGATGGTGTTTCTCCAAGGACTGTCATAGGGTTGGAAAAAGGTGTGTGCATAGTAAACAGTGATGAGCATGATGAATATGGTTTTTCTGAAGAGGATCCCCATAACCGCAGGTTGATGACAGATAAGAGATTCCGGAAGATCAATACATTGATCGACGAGATACCACCACCAAAGAGATATGGTCCATCAGATGCTGAAGTGACAATATGGAGCTGGGGTTCATGCAAGGGGCCTATTCTTGAGGCTATGAATGTATTGAACCAGAATGAAAAAAAGGTAAACCTGATCCATTTTACCTACTTGTATCCCTTTGAGCAGGACATTGTTGAAAAATATATTGATGGGACCAGAAAGAATGTAGTAGTTGAAAACAATAAGACATCACAACTTTCCAAGTTAATAAATATGAATACCGGCTACAGGATAAAAAACAAAATATTAAAATATAGCGGAAGACAATTCTTACCGGAAGAAATTATGAGTGGGATTGAAAAGATAGAATAAGAGCTTTGAAAATTGATTGATGGATGGTACTAAAAATTATCCGGGAGATAAAAGGATGCCTGGGAAGAAAAAGGAAAACATAAAGGAAGATTATAATTTAAAGCCTTCAGATTTTAATACTTCCAGGAGGCCCACCTGGTGTACAGGCTGTGGGAATTTTGCCATATGGAATGCAATGAAAAAAGCATTTGTCAAACTTTCGCTTTATCCCCATCAGGTGCTTATAGTATACGGAATAGGATGTTCAGGAAATGGAGTAAATTTCCTTAGATCATATAGTTTTCATTCACTTCATGGCAGGACCCTACCCGTAGCTACCGGAGCAAAAATTGCGAATCATAAGATGGTAGTGCTAGCAGTTTCAGGTGATGGTGACGGAATGGGGATAGGGGGAAATCATTTCATACACTCTTGTAGAAGGAATATAAATATAACAAATATAGTTCATGATAATCATGTTTATGGACTTACCACGGGCCAGACTTCTCCTACCAGTGATCAGGGATTCAAGTCAAAGTCCACGCCCTCGGGTGTTCTTGAGACTCCTGTTAACCCGATCTCCCTTGCCCTTGCAGCTGGAGCTACTTTTGTAGCGAGGGGTTTTTCAGGAGATATCGGTCAACTGGGTGAAATAATACAGAAAGCCATTAAACACAGAGGTTTTTCCTTTATAGATATCCTCCAGCCCTGCGTGACATTTAATAAAATTGATTCATATGAGTATTACAGGGAAAAGATCTATAGCATGGATACTATAAAAGGTTATGACCGTGCAGATCTTGAAAATGCATTCCATAAGTCTCTTGAAGAGGAAAAGATCCCCACAGGGATATTTTACCAGACACAAAAACCCATATATGAAGATGGTCTAAAGCAGATAGATAGAAAACCGCTGATCGATCACATAATAAGTGATATTGATATGAACAAATTGTTTAATAAATATTATTGATCATCCATCCAGACGTCTCTCTTTGTCTACCAACCGGTAATCCTGCACGATTGTTTTCCATAAAGCTTTAATTTTATTTGCCTCTTTTTTAAAAAGATAATAGATTATACATAGTTTTAAATGAAAGCAGTACTTTATTATGGCAAGGAGAAAGTATTTGAGAAATGGCATTGAGGAAAAAAATGATAAATACAGGATAGTTGCCATATATGGAAGTCCCAGAATAAGAGGCAATACAGCAATCCTTATGGACCACTTCCTGAAGGGTATTGTGGAAAATACCAGATATAATAAAGATACTGTTCAAATAGAAAGTTTACTGATAAAGGATAAAAACATATCTCCATGCCGTGAATGTTGTAATTGTTCAAAAACAGGTGAATGCATTATTTCAGATGATATGCAGGGAATATACAAATTGCTTATTAAGGCTGACTTTATTGCTGTAGCTTCTCCTGTTTTTTTTACAACAGTATCAGGTTATCTTAAGGCGGTTATAGACAGGTGCCAGAGATTCTGGGTATTAAAATATGAGCATAATAAAAAGATCATTAAAAAGACCCGTGGAGGAATATTTATAAGTACATCCGGTTCCGGGTCAAAAGATATTTTTAAATGCTCCATCAAGGTCATAAGATCATTTTTTGACGTACTGTTTGTTGATTATTTAAAGGATTTTACTTTTAATGGCATAGACAAGAAGGGGGAAATATTAAATAATGAAAAAGCCGTTTCGGCTTTATATGAATTTGGTAAAAATATGGATTTTGATAATGGAGAAAGGAAATGAAAATTAAAACAATTAAAACAATATTAGCTTTACTGGTCCTGTGTATTATAACGGTCACACTTGCTACGGGCTGTACATTTATTCAAAACATAAAGTCCCTTTACAGGGGGCAGCCTGACGGGGAAGTGATGATCGCCGATGAATATGAAAACAATTTTACTCTGAAGGATATTGAAGGAGATGAAGTATCCCTCTCAGATTTTTCAGCAGACGTGATAGTGCTTAATTTCTGGGCGACATGGTGTCCGCCCTGCAGGGAAGAAATACCCGATTTTATCGCAGTTTATAATAAATACAGGGATGAGGGAGTACGATTTATAGGTGTTTCAAATGAAGATATTGCCACTATCAAG
>JALHTA010000072.1 GCA_022865545.1 Actinomycetota bacterium
AAGGAAACTTTCCGGGAGTTTATGATTTATAGTATTTTTGAACAGGAAACAATTAATAATGAAATTGATCATTATTAATAAAAGAATACCAGCAACTATATATTGATAAAGCAAAAAGAAATCCATATTATG
Source organism: Actinomycetota bacterium (assembly GCA_022865545.1). Classification (GTDB taxonomy): domain Bacteria; phylum Actinomycetota; class Humimicrobiia; order Humimicrobiales; family Humimicrobiaceae; genus M55B120. Next base: position 133 of record JALHTA010000072.1, read on the forward strand.
CGCCACCTCAGGATACCTTCAAACTGGTTCGTATTATAGCATAAAAAAATCATATGAATATAATAAAACCATTAAGACTCATCTGCCATACAAGGTTTTAGCCGATATAGAACGAGCGGCATTTAAGGGAAGTTAAAATATAATCAACAAATTCTAATAAGTATACAGCCTTCCATACGGACGGTGAGAGAATGGTATAAGTTTTATAAACTGATCAGTCTTTATATCCCCTTTATCTGTATCAAAATATTGACAATAATTATCAATGTATTTATTTAATATCTTTTCGTCTTCCTTATCTATCTGGACTATTTTGACTTCTTTTCCCAGTTTGTGACTGGCTACATCACCCCTGATATATATAACACCACCGTGCATACCCGTGCCTATATAATCACCAACAAGCCGTTCGGTCCCCCAATAGGGAAAATATGCCAACTCTTGACGGTAAAGGCCCAGAAGTATTATTATTCCCCCTGCCATATACTCTCCAAGGAAATTTCCGGCACTTCCCCCTATTACTATAACCGGTATCTTTTCCTGATATGATTTCATGTGGATACCACACCTGAAGCCTACATTTTTTTCAATATATATCTCTCCGCCCCTCATGGAATAACCGATTATATCTCCCACATCTCCATGGATAATAACTTTTCCGGCATTCATAGTATTTCCGATGCCGTCCTGCCCATTATCAAAGACTTCTATTGTCGGTCCATCCATAAAAGCTGCGAGGTCGTTTCCCGGGATTCCATTTATATTTATTAGGTGGTCTTCCTTCAGTCCGTCACCAATATATCTATGTCCCAGAACATTATTAAGGGTGATCTCTACTCTTCCCTCGATTTTCTTATCAGAAAAATGGGATTGCCCCAGTACCAGTCTTATATTACTATTAAGCTCCCTGTATTTAAGATCTTTTGCATCAATGACTTTTTTCATACTTCTATTCCTTCTCCGACAACAAGATGCTTTTTATATTCAGTTGGCAGGTGTATTATCCCGAAATCTTCCCTGAAGATATTTTCCTTTACGCCCGAAAGGTCTATTTTATTTTTTATAAGACCCGAATAAATTCCAGCACGTTCAATATTTCCTATCATGATAACACCTATTATCTTGTTATCTTTTATTACAATTTTTTTGTACAGGTTCTGATTTGGCCTAAAATCTTTCTTTATTTCTATACTATTATCATCCTGCATGGCAAGATTTGTGACACCCATCGATATTGAAGGTATGCCAAGTATTTCTACTGAGTTCATAAAAAATCCACCTTCATAATCTACTGGATTTCCTGCCATATTGCTTCCGGCAATATTTCCCTGCCTTACTGCTAGGGGCCAGATGGCTATATTTCTGTTTTCTTCAAGAAGTATGTCAAATCCCTCTATAATATCACCTGCTGCATATAC
>JALHTA010000073.1 GCA_022865545.1 Actinomycetota bacterium
CGGTTGTTTTGCTTATGCACAGGCTCTGGCAAAGGACAAGGATATCTTCTTTTCAAGTACATGTGCCACGGTCCTGCAGGAACCGGAGATGCTTGAAGGTCTTGAGAAACTCCTGGACCTTGAGATCGATGCGTCTGAGATGGATAAAAAAGCAGTAGTCAGATGCTATGGTAATTCTAAATGGCTTGGAAAGTATAGTGGTGTAAGATCCTGCAAAGCTGCTTCCAGCCTGGCCGGAGGGCCCAAGGAATGCCCTTATGGATGCCTTGGATTTGGAGACTGCGTGGAAGTGTGCCCGAGTGACGCGATCCATATAGATAAAAAACAAAATGTTGCGGTAGTGGATCCGGACAAATGCACGGGCTGCGGTCTTTGTGTCAGGGAATGCCCGCGCAATATTATCGGGCTTGTACGGTCATATGCCAATATTGTATTTTTATGTAATTATCAGCCCCTTAAGAACATACCTGGGAGAAAAAAATGCGATCTCGGGTGCCTCAGGTGCAAAAGGTGTTTTAAAGCCTGTGAAAAAGACGCGATAATCTGGAATGAGGAAAGAGGCATTCCTGAATTCGACTTTTCCAAATGCATACTATGTGGAAAATGTATTGAAGTCTGTCCGCACAACCGTCTGGTCGAGCTTTCAGATATAGTTTTAAAAGAAAAAGTAGGGATGCTTTCCGGGGAGGAAATAAAGTAGCAGCTATTATATGAATATCTGGGTTTAAAGAAACAAGCGTGAATACTTTTAGGCAATGTTATGACATTATAGAAGCAGTAGACAGGAATAATGTTGGCATAGTGATTGACTGTTTTCATTTTTATCCCAATGGTTCAAGGTTAGAAGATCTTGAAAAAGCTGACCCCGATAAAATCTTCGTATTTCATATAGACGACTCAACAGATCTTCCCCTGGAAAAACTGCAGGACTCTGACAGAGTTTGGCCGGGTGATGGGATCATCCCTCTTGATAAGATATTAGGTGCTTTAAAAAAGATAGGTTTTAATGGAGTAGCAACAATAGAATTGTTTAATCCTGAATATTGGAATGGGATCCTGAAGAAACCATCAGAATAGCTAAAGAAAATACCGAAAAAGTAATAAATAAGTACTATAACTGATCTATCGAGGTTTAATAAAAAGTTTGGAGGGAATATTATGAAAGAAATACTTGAAAGAAGAAGTATCAGAAAATATACAAGTGAGCCTGTATCAGATAAAGATTTGGAAATATTGTTTAAGTGTGCCATGACAGCACCTTAAGCAAACAATCAACAACCCTGGGATTTTATAATTATTAAAGATAAGAATTTATTGAATAAAGTTGTTGAAATTGACCTTAAAAGTTATTATATGCTTAAAGAAGCTGCTGCGGCTGTTGTTATTTGTGGAAATTTGGGAAAAGAGATTTTTAAAGAAAAGGGTTTCTGGGTACAGGATTGTTCAGCAGCAACTGAAAATATTTTGATCGCAGCCCAATATAATAATTTAGGAGCAGTATGGCTCGGTGTTTACTCAATAGAAGATAGAACAGCTGGCTTAAGAAAGTTAATAAATCTTCCTGAAAAAGTAATTCCTTTATCTATTGTTTCATTGGGTCACCCTGCTGAGAAAAAACTACCATCCGATAGATTTGACAAATCAATAATTTATATAAATATATGATAATAAATAAATATATTTATCAAATAACTATTAATAAATAATATAATAATTGTTTTAATTTTAAACTAGATCTGGTGAAAGTATAAATGTATCTTATAAG
>JALHTA010000008.1 GCA_022865545.1 Actinomycetota bacterium
GAAATTGAAACTTTTATTGATGATAAATCACCTCTACATAAAAAAATGATTAAGACTATTCAGGAAGAAATAGGAGTAACCTCACTTAAATATCAAACAATTGATGATATGGTAAACGCCATCGGTTTACCAAAAGAAAGACTATGTCTTTATTGTTGGAACGGTGAAGAACAAAGCTAGAGTAGAAGTGATTAGATTTTCCTACTTGGTAGGTAAAATTGACTGGAAGATTAGGAGCTTTCAAGGAAAAAAATAATGACTTTTAGTAAAGAAGCTATTTCAAAATTTTTTTTTAATCATATTAAATAGAAATTATACTTAATATGATTATTTGTAACAAATTTTTTCAATTCTCTCTGGAATTGCTGTTTGTTTGCAAAAAGTTCATAGGCTTCGCATATATCAATAAGTATGTGGCAGGCCTCATCATAGGCCGAGCCCGATCCCCGTTCGACAGTTTCTGCAACTGACTTCCAGGTCCCGGGAAAATCTTCTGAAAGGTTCTTTAAATACGCCTCGCGCTCCTTGCGAAGCCTGATTTCTAGACGCTTGCAGTAGAGTCTTTGTTTTTCCATCCGGATCTGCCGGGCTGTCTTAGCATTCTCATGAAGTTTTCCCACTGTACGCCGGGAAGGGTTGTTTTTGTTAGTCTGTAGGACGCGTCGCGATGCCGCAAAACCGGTTCCTGATTATTCGTTCTGCCTGATGTCCTTTGCCCTCCAGGAGTTGTTTCATGACCGCCTTTACTTCATTTCGGGGCAAAGCATCGATCCATCTATCAATATCCTTTTCTGAAAGCTTTTCGGTATGATCAACCGGACTGCCCATGCCGGCACCCGCTAGGAGATCCGGGTCCACTTCCAAAAACTCCGCCAGCGCCATTTGAGCCGCCGTTAAATTGCCCAGACCGCTCACGGTCAGCGCTTCCATTTCATCATCATCCATCATTTCCCTGGTTACCGCTGCCAGCCAGCCTATATACAGACTTCGGAGATCTCCGCGCAGCAAGTCATCCCGCACCGGTGCCAGACGCGTCATCCAGCCGCTTCCGTCCTCCACACCGAAGCGGTCATAGTTTTCCGACTCATCAAGACTCCAGGTAATGATCCAATGGTTTTTTACGGCTTTAAAATCCAACATGTAAGGTACAGACATTGCTTTTACCGTTTCTTCATATAATACTTCAATGGGTAAACGCACCATGAATATAGCCGTCATCCAGTTGGCCACATAGACATGGGCGTCGAAATAGCGCTGCATCAATTTGTCAGGATCGCCTTTGAAATCACCCCAATTGTATTCGTTGGTGAAGCTGACCGGTGTGATCGCAGCCCGTGTTGAAAGCATTCGCAACTCCGCCATCTCATCTTTGGTAAGCGGTCGATCAATGGCTAGAAATTCATAATATTGATATTCGCTCATGATTTCCTTTCCCAAATATGTTCTTTACCAACCCATTACATCTTAATGTGTAAAAACCTAATCCTGGAATAAAGCATTTACAGGCCCATCCTTTTCCTCAGTTCATCGGCATCGAAAAACTTCTGGATATTGCCGCCTCCGGGGCCCTGCCCCTGACGAACATTTTTATTTTCATAATCATCTATAAGATCGATTACTTTTTGTTTCCCTTCATCTGTTTTCATGGCTTCGCGGGGCGTCTTATTCTCCAGGAAAGGTATTTCAATATCTGCCCATTCATTATAATATTTTTCCCAATAATCAAGTGCAATACCCCCTTAACGCTTCTTCGGGAATATCGTCCATCGCGCTTTTCCCCAAATCCTTATCTTTGAAACCAGGGTCATTTAATCTTTCTTCCATCATGCTCTGAAAATCAGTGGATTCTGTACTTACAAATTCAATAGGCATATTCTTTATTATACTCTCCCATTTTTCCAGCCGCTCATTAGAATTTGTTTCAAAGCGAAGCTTGTGACTGCTTAGAAAGACTGTTCCCAGCACCGTATCTTTTTTATTGCGCCATGAAATAGTGGTTTCTTCATTAGTTTCACCACTGATTGTAAAACCTGCCTCCGCAAGCAATTTGTTTTTAACTTCCTGAATATCAGACAATTTATAGAATGTCTTCGAAAATACTATCTCTTCATTATCTGTGGTCATGATCTTTGGCGGCGGCGTCTCCAGAGTAATATAATAATAATCAAGCACTATCCTATATATGCTAACCGGGTATAGATTTAAAAATCTTGACAGCTTTTCATTTATCTCCCCTCTGAGCTTGCTTTTACTCAGGACAAAGAAACTGTCTGCCGCCTCCCTTATGTATTCCTTTTTCATGGGAGGAAATACTATCGGAGATCCCCCTTCCAGTGCATATGAGTCTTTATCATAAGGTATTAGAAGACCTGCGAAAATATCATTTTTTACAATATTTGAGCTCAGGCCCCTGTCCATTATCTTATAGGTCTTTAAGGTAAAAATATCTTCTGCTACAATTAAGTATTCATTGGGATCAATTTCTTTTGTCTGGAAAAAACCTCCGGTAAAATTATTAAGCGATTGCAGAAAGAGAATTTCTTCTTCGCTGAATCTATTCCTGTATTTATCAAGGCAGTGCTTCCACAGACGGCCGCCTGAGCTGCCAACAGGATATGCATATACAAGCAATGAGTTTAATAAATATTGGAAAATAAAGGCATCTTCTTTGCTGCCGGAAAATGGGTCAACAATTCTTTCTTTAAATATAGGTGAATCTGTCAGAAATAATAGAACGTCCATTTGATTGATGCCGATTTTACCATCGGCCAGTTTTAACATCTTCTCAACTGCAGAACTTCTGACAGCAAGGTTTTTCTCATACCTGAAGGTCCCAAGATTTGCTATATCTTCCTTCAACATGCAGCATTTCTTATACTTTTTCCCGCTTCCGCAGGGACAGGTGTCGTTTCTTCCTATAGTTTTCATATCTTCTAAATAAACCTTTTGCCTTTAATAATAATTGTAAAAAAGATTTTTTTCTTTAAGCTATTAATTTATAATAAAAATATGGAATGATAAAGGATTATTCAGCCGACAAGCATAATTTTTTATGATATTTCTAATTTGTATACATCACCATGAATACCTATATCTATAGGTGTGATTTCTTTTTCAGAGATCAATAATTCCAGAGTTATCCTAATACAGTTCAGCTAATGGCTTTTACTTAATTTATCTACCTCTTCATCATCGATCAATCCCAGGTAATCTCCACTGGAAACATCATATCTTCTACCTTTCCAGCAGACTCCTTCTCCGAATTTGACCTGGAGTACAGAATTTATGCAAATTAAAACTATATAAACAGTAGAAAGAGGATGAAGAAATACATCAATGACCCTGCTTTTAAGCCTGATAGCCAATATGGTCCTTATAACTAAAACAGCAAAAATTTGTATGATGAGTAGGCCTATTACCGCCCTGGACCATTCAAAAACCAATATTCCCAGGGGAAGCAGGATAAATGGAGATAAAAATATTGCTAAAATAAATAAAACAACAAAGGTCATAGTAAAAATTTTAAAGTCAAAAGCTGCATACATAAACTTTGAAAATCCTCTTATGAGATCCATAAAGTTCCTGTACATCCTGCAATATATGTTTGTGCTTCCATCAAATACCATCATCCTATATCCACATCTTTTTACCTGTTTTGCGATATGTATATCCTCCAAAACCTTGGCTTTTATTGATTCGTGCCCACCGATTTTTTCATAGACTTTCCTTTTAAACAATAAAAACTGCCCATTTGCTGTGGCAAACAGGGGATTCTTTGATTTCTTTACCATGATCAGGGGCAGAAGGGTCATGATCCCGAAATGGGTCCAGCTGACTACCATTCTTTCATGTAATGTCACCATTATCTGCCTTGGGATCGCTGAGAGAGCATCCAGCTTATTGCTGACCAGGCAGCCAATCGCACTGCTTACTGAATTTTTGAAATGCAATGTATCTGCATCGGTAAAGACCAGGTATTCTCCCTTTGCATGTTTTGCTAGCTGGTAGCAGGCATAGCACTTGCCCAGCCATCCGCTTTTTAGCGGTTTGCCGGCAATTAGTTTTAATTTACTGTTTTCTGCTGCTAATTTTTTTACGATCAGTGAAGTATTATCATCAGAATTATCATCCAGCACTATTATCTCTGTATTAGGATAGTCCTGTTTTAACAGGGATCTTACACACCTTTTGATATTAGCAGCTTCATTCCTGGCAGGGACCAATATTGATACCAGGGGCGGAGATTTTTTAAAAGATTCTGGAAGTAAATAATTGGCAATATTTTTAAATAAAATATTATTAATAATGAAGTTTATTAAAAATAATATTGAAAGAGAAGTAATAATATATTGATACAGTAAAAAATTTTCCATTTAAATAATTCTTATTCTATAAAAGTTATAATACAATCTTAAGGTATGTAACAATAAATTACAAGATATTTATCGTCTGGTAAAATACAGTGTGTCTTTTATGCCCGTAGATTTGCAGGAATATAAAAAAAGTGCTAAAAATGTTTTAAGATAAGAAATACTGGATAATATGAAGAACAGGATAAACATAACCCTGCTGCTCCTATCTTTTGCATTATTTGTCTACCAGGTCTGTCTTCTCCGCATATTCTCAGTGGCAGACTACTATCACTTCGCCTTAATGATCGTAAGCATATCACTCCTGGGATTCGGTATCAGCGGAAGCTTCCTGTACTTCTTCATAAACAGGTTCAAGAATCCCAA
>JALHTA010000074.1 GCA_022865545.1 Actinomycetota bacterium
GATGAGTAAATTAAAAAGTGAAATTATAATTTTAGTAATATTTATCCTGATTGCAGCCATACTGGTGGGCTACAATATTTTTTCTGTGGAGATGCAGAAAAAAGAGGCCCAGAGGCAGTTGGAAGAGGAGGTGCTGGAGGAATTAAGGTCAAGAGAGACTATAGAGCTGGCAGAGTATTACCAGGATTATAAGCTTATAAAATCTGAATTTACAAATAAAGCGGCCTGGCTGTCGGGAAAGATGGGGGGCGAGTTTGCAAATATCGGGCAGTTAAAAGAACTTACCACGGAACGGCTGAATGCTGCAAAAGATTACAGGGAAAAACTCAATGGGATTGATACCCCCAAACCCCTGGAGACTTTTCTGGCCTACGAGCTTGAATTTATTGAAAGCGATATTGAAACTATAGGAATAGTGCTTTCCTACTATGGAAGCGAGAGCTATTCTACTTACGATGACAGTGAATTGAAAAAGCTTTACATGAAAACTGATTCACTGCTGCACAAAGCTGAAGGCGAACTCCAGAAGGTATTCAACCAACATGAACTGGAATACATGCTGGAGTAATTTTCTTTTGAATTTGAGGTAAGATACTCCCTTTTTTTAATTGAATTAAGGCGCTATTTTTATCCATATGTTAATATTTGAAGGATGGATACTGCTATTTAAATTTAGCCGGTTTCAATCGCATATTTAATAATTTATAAGAGTCGAAGTATTTATTGGCAAAGGGCCTTTCTGTGCCCTTCTCCCTTAAGACATGGTAGCTTTCCGGAGATAGTTTCTTTTTCTATTTATCTTCACTCATGATATTTCCAGTTCTACTTGCGGATAATCATTCACTTGGATAGCCCTTGGATATCCATTCATCAATTCCCTTACCAGTGAGATCATAAATTTTCTCAAATCCCTGTGTTGCAAGGATGCTTGCTGCCGTTCCGCTCCGGTTGCAGCTTGAGCCATTACAGTATAAAACGATGGGTTTGTCCTTCGGGAGCTCCACTGCACGATCCTGTATCTCTGATACAGGGATAAAAAGCGCTCCCTTGATATGCCCGCTATCATATTCTGATTGAGACCGGACATCAACAAAAATAAAGTCTTCATCACTTAAATATGCCTCATAAGCCTCGTCAACGGTTATATATATTATCTCTGACTGGCTGCTTTCTTCGGGCGTGCTTTCCTCTTTAATGTCTTCTTGCCCCTGATCAGCCTCACTTATAGAGACTTCTGTCTTGGAAGAATCCTGCACTGCTACTGAGGTATTTTCATCCTGCGAATTTTCTTCCACTCTTCCTTTACTGCCCCAGAAATTCAAATATAATGCAAGACCAATAAGGATTATTCCTGCTGCAATAAGTATATATATAAGGATCTCTACTATCAGCATCTTTTTAGATGCAGGTATCTTATCCCTGAATAATTTTTGAAGGTTCCAGGTATCGTTAGGCTCGATAACGATTATCAGGTTGAGGATGAATATTATAAAGAGGACTATAAAATGATATATACTGAAAGTCATATCAAAAAAGCCGCCAAAACAGCCGCATAGCATATCCGGCCTGCTTCTTAAGACATAGAAAGTGACCCAGGAAAAAACGACCACAAGAACATTCAGGTGAAGTGCTGTTATCCGCATATAGATCCCGAGCACAAGCATGATTCCCAGTATCAGTTCAAGCACCGGGATAATTATTGATGCCATTAATGGCAGCGGTCCTCCCAGAAGCCCCATTGTCTCTATTATTTTTTGAAAGCCTTTAAGGTCAATTAGTTTAAAAAGGCCAGAAAGAAAGAATGCCATGCCGATTATTATGCGAATAACCGGTATGGCATATATTAAAAAGGTATTTCTGAATTTATTATTCATAAATCATTATATTACCCTAAAGAACCGTATAATTATATATATTTTTTTAGAAACCCTGTATAACTAATTTCCTGATGCTTTTGAAGCTTCTACAAGCTTCCTGGCTATCCTCATTTCAGTCTTCATCTTTATATCATCAGTATAGATCCGGAGATCCATGAGAGTTCCTTTAAGAAGTTCCTATTAAAAGGAAAGTAGATTCTTAAGATCTTTGGAATGGAGAATACAAAGTGTCTGTGAGGGACTTTTTTAGGACATTTGAACACAGCCACTCTCCAAATTCGACGAC
>JALHTA010000075.1 GCA_022865545.1 Actinomycetota bacterium
ATTTTCTTTTCTTAATTTATTAATACACGGTACTGATGCTCTATTATGATTTATATATTCTTGGTATCCTGTCTGATATCATACATACGACTTCATAATTTATAGTTCCAGTGAGTCCTGCAATATCTTCTACGAGTATTTCCTTATCCCCTGACCTGCCGATAAGTATTGCTTCATCTCCGCATTTGACATTCTTTACTTTTGTAATATCTGTGATGTCCACCATAAATTGATCCATTGTTATATTGCCCACCACCGGTGCTTCCATTCCACCGATCAATACTTTTGCTTTGTTTGAAAGAAGCCGGCTATAGCCATCAGCATAACCCACCGGTATTGTGGCGATCACGCTTTCTGTCTTTGTCTTAAATGTCCCACAATACGATATTGGTTCTCCCGTGCCGGTCTTTTTAATAAATGAGATCCTGCTTTTTAGCGATAGCACTGGTTTTAATCCTGAAATCATATTTCTTATTTCTTCGGGGATCCATTCTCTCCATCTATCCCCATAAGGATTTAATCCATAAAGTGATAATCCTATCCTTACCATATCAAGCCGGACGTGCGGGAACCTAAAAAATGCGGCACTATTTGCGAAATGATATATATTATTAATATCCGGTAGAATTTTTTCTATTTCTTTTCTGATCGTAGAAAATCTTTCCCATTGAAGTTTTGAAAAATCATCATTTTCCTCACTTGCACAGGAAAAATGAGAAAAGATGCCCTCTATATTTAGACCCCTGATCTTTTTTATCACCGGTATCTCTCCTGCTGCATCCTTCCAATTTATTCCTACCCTGTTCATTCCTGTATCTATATTTATATTTACATGCAGATCTCCCTCATCTTTTTCGGCAGTACGGGAAAAGTCCTCGGCAGATGATAAAGAGTTTATAGTCAGGATAAGCTTATTTTTTACAGCATCGGCTACTGAGTGGGGAGAACACTCCCCTAAGACATATATGGGTGCGCTAATACCTGCTTTTCTTAGTTTTATACCTTCTTCTACAAGCGCTACTCCCAGAGCTGCAGCACCGCTTTTCAATACCTGTTTTGAGACTTCTACCGCTCCATGTCCATATCCATCAGCCTTGACCACAGCCATTACTCCGGTCTCCTCAGCAGAGCCTGCTGATTTTATGAGCCTTATATTATGATCAAGATTTGCTAGATCTATCTCGGCCCAGGCATAGCGTTTGTCTTTTTCAGAACTTATTCTCATATATTTAATATTACTTCCTATCCCGCTATATCATGGATCCCACGATATCTGCCCTTGTCACAATACCCACCAACTCATCTTTGCTATCGAGCACAGGTACCCTGTTGATATTGTATTTTATCATTATATTTGCTGCCTCACTTACTGGAGTCTCCTCTTTTACTGTCTTTATTTCTGCAGTCATCACATCTTCAACTTTAGTTCCAAGGAATTTCTTCAAGTTTTTCTTAAATTTATTTAAACTCTCAAGATATATTATACTATCAAGCAATTTGAAATAACGCGGAAAATGCAGGTCGGAATCTTTTATTATCAGATCTCCTTCAGTAGCTATACCTACTAATTTCCCATCACTGTCGGTCACAGGTACCCCGCTGATCTTGTTTTTTATGAGTAGTTCAGATAATTCTTCAACAGAAGCATCCTTTTGTATGGTTATGACTTTCTTTACCATTATATCTTTTACTAGCCGTTCCTCTTCCATCTTATTTCTCCTTTTTGTATTTTATTTTTTCAATATTTAGAAATACTTCTTTTAGCCCTTCTAGCAGATCGGTTGCTATGAGTGATGTCTTGCTTGTCTTTTTGCTTATTATATCTGCTGAAAGCCCATGTATGTATGTTCCGCATACTGCTGCTTCTAAAAGTTTCATCCCCTGGCATACAAGAGAACCTATTATACCTGCAAGTATATCACCTGTGCCTGCGCTGGCCATTCCCCAGTTTCCAGTAGGGTTGATATAGGTAGTTGTCATATCTGTCCTGACGCTACCAGAAGCACACTCCGCTTTTTTCTCCTGATCGCCGTTCTTCAGCGGAATGTCCGCAGCATTGGATATTACGGTCCTGGCACCCTTCAGGACCGATACGGCCCCAAACCTCCGGCTGGCTTCCTCATTGATCTCAATTCTTTCTTCCAGCTTTATTTTCTCAATACCCATTATAGAAGAGAGCTCTCCGGGATGAGGGGTAATGATCATCTCAATTATTTTGTTGTCCCCTCCCTTTTCAATATCATGAGGTCCGCATAAAGCCTGGAGTCCGTCTGCATCAAGAATAACAGGAATATCGGCTTTCTTTAAAAGTTCCCTTACGAGATGCATGGTGCTTGCTTCTCTTGATATTCCCGGTCCTATTACCAATGCATCTGCTTCTTTTGACAGGTCAAGTATGTCCTCAAGGCTGTCAAAATGGAGAGACCCAGATTCTGTCTCTGCTACCGGGAAAGTCATCGTCTCGGTGAGTTTCTGCTCAAAAACCGGATTCAGGCTTTCAGGACAGGCCAGTGTCACAAGCCCTGCACCGGACCTGAGCGCACCCAAACAAGCCATCGTAGCAGCTCCGGTATATCCCACAGAACCTGCGACTATGAGTAATCTCCCTACATTATGCTTATAGGTCCAGGGCTTCCTTTTTGGTATTTTTTCAGCCACCCATTCGAATTCAGGTTCAAAGATCTGTTCATGCTGGCAGTAGTATTTTCCGGGTATCCCGATATCTATAATACTTATCCGGCCATTATAGCCAGCTCCTGGAAAATTGATGTTTCCCACTTTTTTGCACCCAAAAGTAATCGTCTTATCCGCTTTAACTGCCGTTCCTGGCACTTTACCATTATCTGAATCGACTCCGGAGGGTATATCTACTGAATAAATTACAATATCACTTCTTTTTTCCCTCTCAGAATTTATTAGACTTATTATCTTCCTTGCCTGGCCCCTTATTTCCATACCATGAAATCCTGTTCCAAAAATAGCATCCAGGACAAAATCAGATACTGCAAGCTCATTCAAAAACTTCTTTTTACTTTCATCATCTTTGAGGTCCAGGGCCATTACAGTATCACCAGCCTTCCCCACAAGTTTCTCATAATAATGACTTGAATCCTGTGAGAATTTACCTGAAGGGACAATATGAAAAGTTTTTATATTATATCCAAGCTCAAGCAGTCCAAGGGCTGCTACAAAACCGTCTCCCCCATTATTACCGCCTCCGCAGACTATCACTCCCCTCGGAGACCTTTTAAGTCCTGAGTCCTTATAATCCTGGAATATTTTCCTGGAGATACCTTCACCTGCATTCTTCATAAGGTCCAGGGAATCAATACCATCGCTTATGGCCATGCTGTCTATCCCGGCGACTCTGCTACCCTTGAGTATCCTGTTTAATTTTGGTTTTTCTGTAGTTTTTTCTTGCAAAGGTTAATTGGTGAAAAAATAATATTTAAAAATTATAATAGAATATATAAATAAATATAGCAAAGATTAAAACCTGGCCAGAAAGTATGGGGTAAACTACTTTAAAGATATTGCATAAGCTACTGCAAAATTATCTGTGGCTGATACTGATACTTTTATTTCCCTGATGCCCAATTTTTTACTATACTGGCGCGTATGGCCATATAGAATAATATAGGGGGCTCCGTTTTCAGTGTTTGTGAGCTCTATTTCAAAAAGTGATACATTTTTACCCACTCCTTCTGAAAGAGACTTTGCTACAGCTTCCTTGGCTGCAAAACGTGCAGCATAACTTGGATATTTACCCTTTTTTTTATTTTCACAATAGCTTACTTCACAGGCAGTATAGACTCTTTTTTTAAAGGAAGGGCTCTTTTTAATTGCTGCGGTTATCCTACCCACCTCGATGATATCAGTTCCTATCCCAAATATTTCCACTATTCATCACTCCACTGTGACGCTTTTTGCCAGGTTTCTGGGCTGATCCACATCTTTACCCAGGTTTTTAGCAATATAGTATGAGTATAGCTGAAGAGGTATTATGGTAAGTATGCCATAAAGTTCCTCAATGGTCCTGGGTATTTCAAAAAGATAATCTGAGTATTTCCCTGAATTCTTATCTCCTTCCGAGATAATCGAGAAAATCGAAGCTTTCCTGGCTTTTACTTCCTGTATATTTGAAAGCATTTTATCATAAACACTATCATCTGGAATAATACCTACAACTACCGTTTTTGCATCTGTTAATGCAATGGGGCCATGCTTCATCTCACCTGCAGGATAACCTTCGGCATGTATATAGGATATTTCCTTGAGTTTGAGAGCTCCCTCGAGTGCGGCCGGCAGCCCGAACACCCTCCCTAAAAATAAAAAGCATGTATGCTTGAATGTACGGCGGGCGACTTCCTTGAGCTCATCTGCCCTATTAAGGATATTCTGTATCTTATTGGGGATGACATGCAGCTCATCTATTATCTTCTTATAATCCGCATCCTTTAAAGTACCCCTTATCTTTCCAAAGTAAAGACCCATCAAATACATGATTATTATTTGCGATGTAAATGTCTTTGTGGCACATACGCCTATTTCCGGACCCGCATGTGTATATATTACTGAATCAGATTCCCTTGCTACTGTGCTTCCCACTACATTTGTGATCGCCATTACCTTTGCACCTTTTGATTTGGCTTCCCTTATTGCGGCAAGCGTATCTATGGTCTCCCCTGACTGAGTTATTGCCACGAATAAATACCCCTCATCGACAAGTGGATCACGGTATCTGTATTCTGATGACAGGTCCACTTCAACAGGGATCTTTGCCCATCTTTCAATAACCTGCTTCCCTATAAGGGCCGCATGGTAGGATGTCCCGCATGCGATTATCTGTACTTTCTTTATATCTTTTATCTGCTTGCTATTAAGTCCAAGCTCATCAAAATGAAGCTCTCCGTTTGAAAGTCTTCCCCTCATGCTCTCCTTGACTCCATATGGCTGTTCGAATATTTCCTTAAGCATGAAATCTTCATATCCGCTTTTCTCGGCACTTGTTATGCTCCAGCTTGCTCTAAACGATTCCCTTTCTATAGGCTTTCCATTATTATCAAATATCTCTACTTTATTAGCTGTGAGTCTTACTGTCTCATAATCATTTATCACGATAAAATTCCTGGTATGTTCGAGTACCGCGGGCATATCTGAAGCAAGAAAATTTCCATCCCTGGAAATGCCTACTATGAGGGGGCTGGTAATCCTTGCTCCTATTATTTCCCCGGGTGAATCCACAGACATCGCAACAATAGCTCCTGAACCTTTTATCCTTCCCATAAGTCTCTGCATTGCAAGAAGCAGGTCTCCATCATAATACTCTTCCAGCATATGAGGTAATACTTCGGTATCGGTATCAGATATGAATTTATGTCCCTTTTCCTTTAGCTCAGATCTTAGCTCATCAAAATTTTCAATTATTCCATTATGAATAACAGCTATCTTACCGCTGCAGTCTTGATGAGGATGTGCATTGATTTTCGTTGGTTCTCCATGAGTGGCCCATCTTGTATGTCCGATACCGCATTTACCATCGATCCTTGATTCCTTTGCCTGGCCCGCCAGCTCCTTGATCTTCCCTGCTTCTTTTAAAACTTCTATGGTAACATTCCCTAAAGCATCCCTCTTCGGGTCCTGGGGTACCATTATAGCTATTCCGGCTGAGTCATAACCCCTGTATTCAAGTCTTTTTAAACCATCTATTAAAATATTTTTACAATTTCTATTTCCTATATATGCTACTATTCCGCACATGCAATCCTCCGGATTTTCTTAATTTTTTAATTCACCGCATTTTTCCTCTATAACCCTGGACAATTCTCCGATGACCTGGTTTACAAGATCTTGTTTTTCTGCTTCGACCATGATCCTTATAAGAGGTTCAGTACCTGAGGGTCTTAAAACTATCCTTCCTTTTCCACCCAGGAAACCTTCCATCTCCATTACTTTTGCCCTGACCTCTTCGCACTCCATTATTTTATTTTTATCAGTGACCCTTATATTTTCAAGATACTGGGGGAATCGGGGTACCAGATCGTATATTTTATTTATATCATATCCGCTTTTTACGATAGCACTTAAAAATTCCAGCGTACTTATTATACCATCACCTGTCGGACTTATATCCTTGAAAATAATATGGCCGGATTGCTCTCCTCCTAATGCACTGTCGGTCTCAAGCATTCTTTCCAGTACATACCTGTCACCTACAGGTGTCTTTTCTACCTCTATTCCATTTTCATTCATCAATTTCTCAAAACCCATATTTGCCATGATCGTAGTTACCAGTTTATTGTTTTTTAATTTATTATTCTTTACCATATCAAGCGCACAAAAAGCTATGATACTGTCACCGTCAAGGACATTTCCTTTGCCGTCACAGGCTATTACCCTGTCTCCATCGCCATCATAGGCAAAGCCGATATCTGCACTTTCGGCGATCACCAGTTTTTTTAGCTGCTCTGGATGGGTGGAACCGCAATTATCATTTATGTTTTCTCCGGTAAGACCGGTATTATATGTGATGACATCAGGTCCGAACCTCTCAAGTGCCTTGACGGCCAGGATACTTGATGCTCCATTGGCGCAGTCCAGTACTATTTTTAATCCTTTAAGATCCATATCATATTTTCCGCAAACCCGGTCCAGATATACTTTTGGGGCATCCTCAAGATATTCATACCTTCCTACATCATTGCCTACTGGAAGAGAATTATTATCCAGGTCATCAGCTATATAGTCTTCGATCTCTTTTTCCTGGATATCAGATAATTTTTGTCCATTTTTTCCAAAAAGCTTGATCCCATTATCTTCAAGAGGATTATGTGAAGCTGATATGACTGCACCGCCATCAAGATTCATTATATTTGCAATAAGAGCTACTGCAGGCGTAGTGATAATGCCGGCATCGATTACATCATGGCCGCTGGAAAGTATGCCCGCAGAAAGAGCATTCTTAAGGAGATCCCCTGAAGGCCTTGGATCTCTTCCTATGATTATCTTGCCCCTGGATCTACTGCCCGTTAAAAATTTTGCACCTGCCCTGCCTACCTTCAAAGCCAGCTCTGCAGTAAGCTCGCGGTTTGCAAGTCCCCTTATTCCATCTGTTCCGAATAATCTTCTAATATCTTTCATAAATTTCCTCTATTAATGTCCCTATCCCGGTGTGGTTTAATTGCCAGTATAAACTTTTTTTTCATATACCAAAGTCACGGAAAGATAGTAACCCAAAATAATTTAAATTAAAAGAAATTATACCCCCAACTGCCAAATTTAAGAAATCTTTTCCATGTACCTGGTAATACCAACGACCGATATACCTTCACTGGTACATCGGTCGTTTATAAGTCTGTCAGTATGTAGTATTTTTCCTAAATCTATTTTTAATCTGGGAAAATACATAAATAATATATAATTTTATCTCTTTGAGAACTGAGGTCTCTTCCTGGCTTTCTTTAGACCGTATTTCTTTCTTTCTTTCATTCTTGAATCTCTTGTAAGAAATCCTTCACGCTTCAAGATGTCCCTGTATTCCTCATTTATCTCAAGCAGCGCCCTGGAGATCCCATGCCTTAATGCTCCAGCCTGGCCAGTGATACCTCCACCCAATAATTGAGCCACTACATCATATGCGCTGTCGGTATTTGTAAGCTTTAAGGGTTCGACTATCATCGTCGTCAAAGCTTCCCTATTGAAATACTCTTTAAAATCTTTTTGATTTACCAGTATTTTCCCCTCTCCGGGAATAAGCCTTACTTTGGCAGTTGAATTCTTTCTCCTGCCGGTCGCATAATAATTAACTTTTTCAGCCACTTATAACTCCTTTACAAGTCTATTATTTCAGGATTTTGAGCTTTGTGAGGATGGTCAGGCCCGCTATAGACTTTTAGCTTCCTGAGCACGATCCTTCCAAGAGTATTATGGGGGATCATGCCTCGCACAGCATTCTTTATCACAAATTCCGGTTTCTTTTTCAGCATCTCTTCCAGATTTGTTACCTTTAGGTTTCCCACATAACCGGAATGGCGGTAATACTTTTTATCCTCAAGCTTGTTTCCACCTTTTACTTTTATTTTCTCTGCATTTATGATAATTATAAAATCGCCACAATCAACATGCGGTGTAAAGGTTGGTTTATCCTTGCCACGCAGTTTTTTGGCGATTTCAGTAGCTAATCTGCCCAGGATCTTATCCCTGGCATCAACTACATACCATTTTCTTTTTATTTCTTCTCTTTTTAAATTAAATGTCTTTGTTCCTACATTTACCATGAATTTCCTCCATAAAATATCAATACTCTACTCTGGTTAAAAACAATCCGCAAGCCGGTACCATACTTGAAGCAAAATTGCTGCCTCCATTGGCAATAGCCTGCTTTAAATCATCCAGACTTCTTTTACCTTTGCCTACCTCCAATATGGTACCTACCATTATCCTTACCATATTGTATAGAAATGAATTTGCCACGACCGCAAATGTAATGACACCTTCATTATCCCTGCTTACCGTAAACCTATATATTCTTCTCATAGTAGGTACGCCTGAAAGGCTTGGGCTTGCAAAAGATGCAAAATCCCTTTTACCCACAAATATCTTTGCAGCCTTCTTCATAAGGCGCATATCAAGTTTGCGGGTTATCAATATACTATACTTTTTCAAAAAAACATTTTGATAATTAGCATTTGCTACATAATACCTATATTCCCTGAACTTTGCATTCCTTCTGGAATCAAAAGAAAAAGGTACTTTCTTTATCGTTTTTATTCCAATATCTTCAGGCAGTATTCTGTTCACTGACCACTTAAAACGATAAAGTTCAAGCTCAAGTCCAGTCTTGAAATTTATCACTTGTCCCCGTGCATGGACTCCTGCATCGGTCCTTCCAGCATATTGAAGGATTATCTCATGCCCAAGTACCCTTGATATTACCCGGGTTAGTTCCTCCTGGACGGTCCTGGTACCTTCCGGTTGGACCTGAAAACCATTAAAGCCGGTACCATCATACTCGACTATGGCCAAATAATTATTCATAATATATTGGCCTGTTTCATCTTTACTTTTCAAACAACAAAATCCTTATATCAACTGCATATAAGCCTAAGGCGGGATATTCCCGATATGAGCTTACTCTACCAATTCCATTATTACAAGCTGCGCACCATCACCGGGTCTGTTTTTGTATTTTACAATCCTTGTAAAACCGCTGGATTTCTGATACATGCCTGGTGCAACCTCATTAAAAAGTTTTCTGACAGTATCCATATTTCCAATCAAGCGGATGCAATTTCTCCTGGATGCCAGATTATCATTTTTAGCTATACCTATTAATTTATCCACAAAACCGCGCAATTGTTTAGCTTTTGGAAGCGTTGTAATGATCCTTCCATTTTCAAATAATGAAATTGCAAGATTTCTCATCATCGATTTCTGGTGGGCGCTATTTCCACCGAATTTTTTTGCCTTCTTTGGCACAACCATTTCTATTTCTCCCGATCATTATTTTTTCTTAAAAGATAGCTCAAGTTCCTTGATTTTGTCCTTTACTTCCTGGATCGATTTCTGTCCGAAATTCCTGATATCCAGAAGTTCGTCTTCAGTATACTCAAGGAGTTTATCAACCGTATCTACTCCCTCTCTCTTTAGACAATTATATGCCCTGACAGATAATTCAAGTTCTTCGATCGAAGGGTATTCCTGCTTATTGTCTTCTTCCTCGATCTCCTCAAAAATGGGCATATCTTTCTTAGTATCATCTGAGAGATCTATCAAAAGAGCCATATAGTCATTTATTATCTTTGAAGCCTGGCTCAAGGCATCTTCAGGTTTTATGCTTCCATTTGTCTTTATGTCGACTGAAAGCTTGTCAAAGTTTGTCATCTGGCCGACCCGGGTATTATCAACCTTGAATGATACTATTTTTACAGGTGAGAAAATAGTATCCAGCGGAATAACTCCCAGTGGCTCTCCCTCTATAGTATTTTCTTCTGCTGTCCTGTAACCCTTATCCTTTTCAACTTTCATCTCTGCTTTAATGCTTCCATTTTTAGTCAGGGTGCAGATATAAGCATCCGGGTTTATAACTTCCACTTCAGAAGGAAGACTGATATCACTTGCTGTTATCTCTCCAGGTCCCTTTTTATCCAGCTTTAATATAACTGGATCATCTCCTTCAAGCTTAAAGACAATATCCTTCAAGTTTGCAGTAAACTCTATCATGTCTTCTCTCATGCCTTCGATGGTAGAAAATTCATGCATAGTGGTTTCCATTTTGATCTGGGTTATACCTACACCTTCTATTGAAGATAGCAGAACTCTTCTGATCGAGTTTCCCAAAGTATGTCCAAAGCCTCTTTCAAGGGGTTCTATTACAAATTCACCCCGAAAATCATCTTTAGACTTGACCTTAACATTAGGTTTATGCATTTTTAACAATTTATATCAACCTCCCAAAGAAAGTAATTATTATTTTGAGTAAAGCTCTACAATGATCTGCTCATTTATAGGTGCCTGTATATCTCCTCTTTCAGGAAGCCTCAAGACCTTTCCTTTTAGATTTTCGATATCCGATTCCAGCCACTGAGGGATACTTATGGTGCCGCCTGATTCCTTAGCCTCGATTACCGGCATTATTTCTTTACTTCCAGGAGCAATGCTTATTTCCTGGCCTTCTTTTATAGCATAGGAACCTATATCCACTTTTTTACCGTCTATTTGTACATGTCCGTGATTTATAAGTTGCCTGGCCTGAGCCCTTGAAGTCGCAAACCCCATCATATATACAATATTATCCAAACGTGTCTCAAGAAGCTGCAGCAGGATCTCACCAGTGACACCTCTGGTCTTTACAGCTTTTTTATAATAATTAGAGAACTGTCTTTCAAGTAACCCATAATATCTTTTTGCTTTCTGTTTTTCCCTGAGCTGTGTAGAGTATTCTGTTTCGACTACTCTCCTTTTTGCTCTCTGTCCGGGAGCATAGGGCTTCTTTTCTATTCCACACTTATCTGAGAAGCATCTCTGTCCTTTAAGAAATAATTTCTCTTTTTCTCTCCTACATTGCTTGCAAGCTGCAATTTTGACCACTGCCATTCTATTTAAACTCCTTTATATGAATTATTAGACTCTACGTCTTTTAGGTTGTCTGCATCCATTATGTGGAACCGGGGTCACATCTATAATGGCACCTATCTCCAGGCCCGCGGCCTGAAGCGATCTAACAGCAGTCTCCCTGCCGGACCCTACTCCTTTTACCCTTACATCCACCTTTGCAAGACCGTGCTCCTGAGCATTTTTGGCCACAGCTGTTGCTGTTATCTGCGCTGCATAAGGGGTACTCTTTCTTGAACCCTTAAAACCCTGTCCGCCTGAGCTTCCCCATGCGATGGTATTGCCCTGCTGATCGGTTATATTTACTATAGTATTATTAAAAGTAGACTGTACATGGGCTATCCCATAAGGTACATTCTTTTTATCTTTATTTTTTATTCTTTTTTTTGCGGTATTTTTCTTAACCAAACCTACCCCCTTTATCTATATTATTAAGTAACCGTCTTCTTCCTGATACCAACACCCTTTTTACGGCCCTTTCTGGTCCTTGCATTGGTATGGGTTCTCTGACCTCTTACGGGAAGTCCACGCCTGTGCATTATCCCGCGGTATGAATTGATCTCTATGAGCCTTTTTATATTCTGGCTCACTTCTCTTCTTAAATCTCCCTCGATCTTTAGCTTGCTTTCGAGATAATCCCTTATTTTTACTACTTCTTCTTCAGTCAAATCCTTAGCCTTAGTGTCCTTTTTAATGCTGAGATCATCCAGTATCTTCTCAGCAGTGGAACGCCCAACGCCAAAAATGTACGTAAGGGAAATCCTAATATGTTTTTCATTCGGTATGTCTACTCCTGCGATCCTAACCAAGTGTATGCCTCCTTAGCCTTGTTTCTGCTTATGTCTCGGGTTTGTACATATAATCATTACTTTACCTTCTCTTTTAATGACCCGGCAACTATTACATATTTTTTTAACTGATGGTTTGACTTTCATCCTATTTCCTCTTTCCATCAAAATTTATTTTAACAATTATTAATATTTAGTTTTGTCTATTTCTTCCTGTATGTTATCCTGCCCTTGGAAAGATCATATGGTGATATTTCCAGCTTTACCATATCTCCCGGCAAGATCTTTATATAATGCATCCTCATCTTACCTGATATGTGAGCCAATAATTTATGGCCGTTTTCCAGTTCTACCCTGAACATAGCATTAGGAAGTGCTTCCAAAATCGTTCCTTCGGCTTCTATAATGCCTTCTTTTTTTGAGATATCCTCACCTCCTGTTGTTTAATAAAAAGCTTAAATTAGCACAAATATGTAGGTTACCAAAAAACCGCATTCCTGTCTACTAATTTATCACTATATTTCTGTTTCGACCAGACTATACTCTTGTCAATACAAGCGGTCCATCTTGAGTGACCGCAACAGAATCCTCAAAGTGGCATGATAACTTTCTATCAACTGTAGCCACTGTCCACATATCCTCAAGTATCTCGACATCACTTTTACCTTCATTTAGCATGGGCTCTATCGCAAGTACCATTCCCTTTTTTAATAAGGGTCCCTGTCCAGGCGGTCCGTAATTCAATATCTGGGGATCCTCATGCATCTTTTTCCCAATCCCATGCCCCACAAAATCCTTGACTACTGAAAATCCGGACGAAAGAGCTCTTTTTTCAATACAGTTGGAAATATCCGATAATCTATTTCCGGCTATACATTTATCGATTGCCTTATCGAGTGCTTCACTGGTAGCTTTCCAGAGCCTTTCTGCAATAGCATTTACTCTGCCTATTTTAAAGCTCCTGGCTGCATCTCCATAAAAACCGTTCTTCTTAACCCCTACATCAATGGATACTAAGTCTCCATTATCTATCTTATTCTTCCCAGGAATACCGTGGACCACTTCTTCATTTATTGAAATGCATACACTGCTTGGATAGGCCCTGCTTGAAAGTCTGCCCATATAACCCTTGAATGCAGGGATGGCCCCATAAGACCTGATCTCCTTTTCAGCTATCCTGTCGATCTCCCCGGTCGTGATACCTGGTTCAAGTAATTTTTCAATTTTCAAAAGAACTCTGGCAACAATTTGACCAGCTTCCTTCATGATCTCTATTTCAGAAGCCGATTTACAAATTATCATAAACTTTTTAGTATCCTTTCAGTCACTTCCTCTTCTGTGCCCAGGCCATCAATATCTATGAGTATTCCGCTTTCACTATAATATTCAATAAGCGGCTGGGTCTCTTTCTCGTATACTTCCAGGCGGTGTGCGATAACTTCCTTCTCATCATCTTTACGGATAAAAAGTTCTCCTCCGCATTCGGGACATGACGCACCATTACTACTCTCTGCTACACTTGTTATCTTTTGGCATTCCTTGCACGTCCTTCTCATGCCAAGCCTGTTTATTATCTCACTATTATCAACATCGATATTTATCACATGATCAAGTTTAAGCTCTATCTCTTCAAGCATTTCTGCAAACTTTTTGGCCTGCGCCAGGTTTCTTGGAAAACCATCCATAAGAAATCCATTCTCTGCAGAATCCCCCTGAATGAAATTCTTTATTATTTCAATGACCAACTCGTCAGTGACCAGCTTACCGCTTTCTACAAAACTCTTTGCCTCAAGTCCCAATTCTGTCTCATTTTTTATCTCTTTCCGGAGAATATCTCCTGTTGAGACATGTGGGATATCAAATTTTTCAGAGATCTTCTTTGCCTGTGTGCCCTTACCGGCACCAGGAGCTCCCAGCATAACTATCCTCATTTTAAAAATCCTTCATAGTCCCTCATCGTCAACTGGGATTCAAGCTGTCTCATTGTATCAAGAGCTACACCTACAGTGATCAGTATAGATGTCCCTCCAAACCTGAAGGGTATTTGTAAATAATTTATTAAAACCTCCGGAAGCAGGGCCACGATTGCAAGGAAAACCGCACCTGGAAGTGTTATCCTATTAAGGACATTAGTCAGGTAATCGGCTGTATTCCTTCCTGGTCTTATGCCAGGTATAAATCCTCCATACCTTCTTAGATTATCAGCGGTATCTATGGGATTAAAAGTAATAGCAGTATAAAAATATGCAAATATAATAATAAGTATAGTATAGCTTATTGCATATATCGGATTTATATTACCCTGGGCAGACGGACTAAGCGCATCTGCAAAAGATTGTATCCACCGGTTCGGTATAAATTGTGCAATAGTTGCAGGGAATAGAAGGATAGCAATAGCAAGTATGATAGGCATTACACCGGACTGGTTTACCCTTAATGGCAGATAGGTGCTCTGTCCGCCAAAGACTTTCCGGCCCACTACCCTCTTGGCATACTGTACGGGAATTTTCCTCTCACCCTGCTGTATAAGTATAATAGCCATTATTATACCTATTGTAAGGATCACAAATAAGGAAAGGAAAAAATAATTTGTCCCCTGCAGCCTGAATAGGCTTATTACTTGTCCGGGCATCCTTGAAACGATATTTGCAAATATAATAAGGGAAATACCATTTCCTATACCATGGATATTGATAAGTTCTCCCAACCACATTATAAGTGTTGTACCGGCTGTTAGTGTTATTACTATCAGCACAACATTGGGAATATTAAAATTCGGTATGGCACCAAAATTCCTGAAGAAAAATGTCATAGTCACCGACTGGATAAGAGCAAGAACAACTGTAAGATACCTTGAGATCTGATTTATTTTCCTACGGCCGTCCTCACCTTGCTTGGAAAGCTGTTCCAGCTTGGGTATTACTACCTGCAGGAGCTGCATTATGATAGTCGCAGTAATATAGGGCATTATACCGAGTGAAAATACGGCAAAATTACCCAGTGCGCCTCCGGCAAAAAGGTCCATCATGCCAAGTACGCCTGTTTCTACCTGGGCTAGTATCACTGTGGCATCTACACCGGGAATAGTTATATTGGCTCCCAGCCTGTAAATGGCAAGAATTCCAATAGTAAATAATATTTTATTTCTTATCTCTCTTATTCTGAAAGCTGTTAACAGTGCCCTAAGCATTAGATTACCTCCGCTTTTCCTCCAGCCTTTTCTATTTTTGCGGATGCACTTCCGCTAAAAGCATTTGCCTTTACAGTAAGTTTTTTAGACAACTCGCCATTACCCAGGACTTTTAAAAGTGAGTCTTTTTTCATTATAAGCCCTTTTTCCTTAAGCAGCTTATAATCAATAGTGGTCCCTTCCTTAAATTCCTCAAGATCACCTACATTTACAACATTAAATACTTTTTTCCTAAGATTCTTAAAACCTTTAAGATGTGGAACCCTTCTCTGCAAGGGCATTTGTCCACCTTCAAAACCTATCCTGGTATTTCCACCTGAACGGGATAATTGGCCCTTGGTGCCTCTTCCGCTTGTGGTTCCGTGTCCAGAACCGTTTCCGCGGCCCACTCTCTTTTTCTTCTTCAACGATTTAGGGGACTCTAATTCACTAAGTTTCACTGTTTTTCCTCCCAATATTATTAAAACTTCTTCTTAGACAGATAATTATATTAATTTAGATCTTCGGTCCCGGTCTTCCCACGGATCTCTGCGATTTGTTCAGGAGACCTTAACGACTTCAGTCCATCAATTGTGGCATTTACAATGTTTAAAGCATTTGAACTGCCCAGTGATTTGGTCAATATATTTTTTACTCCTGCAAGTTCGAGTATGATCCTTACCGGTCCGCCTGCGATTACTCCCTTACCATGTGATGCCGGTTTCATAAAAACATTTCCTGCGCCGCTGCGTGCATTTATCTGATAAGGAATGGTGCCATCAATAAGAGGTATCTTGAATATATTCTTCTTTGCATCGTTCACACCTTTTTGAATAGCGGTTGAGACTTCATTTGCTTTCCCAAAGCCTACTCCTACTTTCCCATTCATGTCTCCTACTGCTACCAGGGCGCTAAAACTGAATCTTCTTCCACCTTTTACTACTTTTGCAACCCTATTTATCTTTATTACTTTTTCGGCTAGTTCTGTATTCTTCGATACTCCTACCACTAGCAATCCTCCTTTAAATATACTAAAATTTTAATCCGCCTTTACGGGCACCTTCTGCAAGTGCCTTGATCCTGCCGTGATATTTATACCCGCTTCTGTCAAATACTATCATATCAATTTTTTTATCAAGAGCTTTCTTTGCCAGAGCTTCACCGGTCCTAAAGCTTATATCGATCTTTCCCTTATCTTCTTTTTTAGCCTCAATATCCTTGCTTGAGATCCCTAAAATCGTCCTGCCTGTCAAATTGTCGATTATCTGGCCATATATATACTTTGAGCTACGGAATACGCAAAGTCTTGGTCTTAAAAGATTATCCTTTATTTTCAGGCGGGATCTTATTTTTCTTTTAAACTTATTATCTTTTCTCTGTATTTTTGTCTTCATTTATTCTCCTGTTAAATTAACTGGTTGCAGAGGCTGCTGCTTTTCCGACTTTTCGCCTGATGATCTCGTCAGAATATTTTATCCCTTTACCTTTATATGGTTCAGGCGGCCTTATCTTTCTTATATTGGCCGCTGTCTCCCCTATGATCTGCTTATCGATGCCTTTTACAATAATAGTAGTATTATCAGGAACTTCAAAAGTGATACCTTCAGCTTTTTTAAAAAGCACCGGATTTGAATATCCTACAAGCAACTCAAGGTCAGTGCCCTTAAGGCTGGCCCTATACCCTACTCCTACTATCTTTAAGGTCTTGGAAAATCCTTCAGAAACTCCCAATACCATATTATTTAAGAGACTCCTGTATAGACCATATTTTGATCTTACTTCTTTGCTTGTAGAAAGAGGCCTTATGACCACATTATTTTCTTCACGGTCTACTTTGATTGCTTTTTCATCATATTCCTGAAATAGCTCTCCAAGCTTTCCCTTAACAGAAATGCTGTTTTTTTCTATTTTTATTTCAATACCATCTGGAACAACTACTGGCTTCTTACCTATCCTGGACAAAATCTTAACTCCTCTCTTATTACCAAACTGAACAGATTACCTCGCCGCCTATTCCAGATTCCTTTGCTTTTGAACCTGTAAGCACGCCTTTTGAGGTGGACACTATAACTACTCCCAGTCCGCCCAGTACCTTGGGTATTTTATCTTTTTCTGCATATACTCTAAGTCCGGGTTTGCTGATCCTTTTTAGACCGCTAATAGCGCAATTTCCATTTTTATTATATTTTAGATGTACTTTTATTACACCCTGAATACCTTCATCTTTCCTGATCTCATGGGTTCTTATATAACCCTCTTCATCAAGAATATTTGCAATATCGGCCTTGTATTTTGAAAAAGGTATAACCACAGTATCCATATTAGTGGTGTAAGCATTTTTAATCCTTGCCAACATATCGGCAACCGGATCAGACATATACGACATAAATTTCTCCTTCTACCAACTGGACTTGGTCAGTCCGGGAATCTTCCCTTCGTGGGCCAATTCTCTTAAACAAATACGACACAACCCGAATTTCCTAAAATAACCTCTCGGCCTGCCGCACCTAAAACATCTATTATATTGCCTTGTCTTATATTTCGGTTCTCTTTTTTGTTTTGCTATTAATGATTTCTTAGCCACAGAGTCCTCCTACTGGCTCGAATTATTATTTCTAAACGGAAATCCGAATTCTGTTAACAGGTCCAACCCATTGGAATCATCAACCGATGAAGTAGCGATAGTTACATTCATTCCCTTTACGGATTCTACTTTATCATAGTTTATTTCCGGGAAGATCAGCTGGTCTTTGATCCCCATGGTGTAATTACCAGCACCGTCAAAACTTTTTTTGGATAGCCCCCTGAAGTCCCTTACTCTCGGCAGCGAAATACTTAATAGCCGGTCAAGGAATTCATACATCCTATCCCCCCTGAGTGTTACCATGCAGCCTATGGGATTGCCTTCCCTTACCTTGAACGCCGCAATGGATTTCTTAGCTTTTGTAATAACTGGTCTTTGTCCTGTTATTACTGCCAGGTCCTCACTTGCAGCATCAAGCTCTTTTATGTTCTCCGTCGCTGAGCCCACCCCCATATTTACACATATCTTTAGCAATTTTGGGATCTCCATTATGTTTTTATACTTCCCACTCTTCATGAGTTTGGGTACGATTTCCTTTTTATACTTTTCTTTAAGTCTGGGTTTCATCTATACACCTCAAGCAATATCTTAAATCTGTTGATTACATTTTTTACAAACTCTGGATTTCTGGCCAGCTCCACTTATATCAAATCCCATTCTGGCAGGTTTTCCGCAATTAGGGCACACTACCCTGACATTGGCAATACCGATCGGACCTTCTTTCTTGACTATTCCGCCCGGCTTACTCTGGTCCTTCTGCCTGATATGTTTATTTATTATATTGGCCCCTTCTACAAATACTTTTCCATCCTCATTATTGATCCTCAGGACCTTTCCTAATTTTCCTCTGTCCTTACCTTTTATGATCTTTACCTTGTCATTTACTTTTATCTTTAGCATTTAAGTCTCCTAATTATAATACTTCCGGTGAAAGAGATATTATCTTCATAAAATTCTTTTCCCTCAGTTCCCTGGCTACAGGACCGAAGATCCTGGTCCCTCTGGGATTATTGGTACTATCAATAATAACTGCGGCATTCTCATCAAACCTGATATATGAACCGTCTGGTCTTCTATACTGTTTTTTTGATCTTACAAGTACGGCTCTTACAATTTCGCTCTTCTTAACTACCCCGCCAGGATTGGCGACCTTTACAGTAGCTACAAAAATATCACCTATGCGGGCATATCTTCTTTTGGATCCACCAAGGACCTTTATGCATTTTATTTCTTTTGCACCTGTATTATCAGCGATCTTTACTTTACTTTCCGATTGAATCATCTTATTTTCCTTCTCTATTCCGCTTTCTTGACAACTTCTTCTAGTCTCCATCTCTTAGTCTTGCTCAAAGGTCTGGTTTCAGTGATCTTTACTACATCTCCTAGCTTGCCGTCTTGCTTGGGATCATGTGCTTTATACTTTTTCATTCTTCTTAATATCTTATTATATAGAGGATGTTTATAATGAGACTCTACAGCAACAACAATGGTCTTTTCCATTTTATCACTTACTATTGTACCTATTCTCGTTTTTCTATTTGCCCTATCCAAAAAAATCCCCCTTACTTGATTTCACTACTAGCTTTAGTCTTTTTATCATCCTTTTTACCGGTCTTTTTTACTGATATCTTCTTTGCAGCCGGACTTTTTTTCTTTGCCCTGGTTTTTGTAGCTTTCAGACCCAGGTTTATCCCCAGTTCCTTTTCACGTATCAATGTCTCTATCCTGGCTATATCTCTGCCCAGATCGCCAATAGCCTGTGTATTTTCAACCTGGCCTATGGCTTTCTGAAACTTTAGAGTAAAGAGGTTCTTCTTAATATCATTAAGCTTTCCTTCAAGTTCCTCTCTTGTCTGTTCTCTTATATCACTTGCTCTCATTTTTATTCCAATCAGTCTTACTATTCGCCGTAAATAAACTTGGTCTTTATTGATAATTTATTTGAAGCCAACCTTATAGCTTCTTTTGCAATATCTAAACTGACCACGGAGAGTTCAAACAACACTTTTCCGGGCTTCACAACAGCCACCCAGCTCTCGGGAGCGCCTTTACCGCCTCCCATACGAGTTTCAGCCGGTTTTTTGGTTATTGGCTTATGTGGAAAGACACTTATCCATACCTTGCCTCCCCTTTTAATATGCCTGGTAAGTGCAACTCTTGCTGCTTCCAGTTGCTTACTAGTTACCCAGCCTGGTTCAAGGGCTTGCAGACCATATTCTCCAAAAGCAAGGTTTGTACCTCCCTTTGCAGTTCCTTTCATCCTGCCTCTATGCACTTTTCTGTGCTTAACCCTTTTCGGCATTAACATTGGTGACATGAATATCTCCTAACTTAAGCTTTTTCTTCCTGGTCTTTTTTATCTTCTTTATCTTTGGATCCGCTAGCGGCATCCTTATCTTTTTTTGTATCAGCTTTTTCTGTTTCTTTCTTGCTGGCCTTCATTTTAGCCTCTTTGGCTTTTTCTAGAATTCTTTCTTCTGCCATTCTTTCTATGACTTCATCTTTTTTGTCTTTAA
>JALHTA010000076.1 GCA_022865545.1 Actinomycetota bacterium
GGGTAATATTAATTATATTTATATTATTTTAGTTATGCTACTTCTTCCATGCTGGCTTCCATTAAAGGATCTATTTTGATCCCGGGTCCCATTGTCGAAGACAAATATATGCTCTTGACATAACGACCCTTCGCTGATGACGGTCTGGCTTTATTAATAGCGTCCACAAATGATGCATAATTTTCCAGCAATTGTTTTACATCAAATGAGACTCTGCCGATTGTACCGTGTATGACTCCATTCTTATCTGTCCTGTACTCAAGACGTCCGGCTTGTGCTTCATTTATGGTCTTTGTGAGTTCGAAAGTTACAGTACCGGATTTTGGATTAGGCATTAATTTCCTGGGTCCCAGTATCTTTGCTACTTTTCCAACATTCTTCATCATATCAGGTGTGGCGATACATACTTCAAAATCAAGCCATCCACCGCTGATCTTTTCCACCAGGTCTTCTCCGCCGACATAATCAGCTCCAGCATCCTGGGCTTCTTTGACTTTTTCGCCCTGGGCAAATACAAGTATCTTTGGACTCTTGCCGGTACCATTTGGGAGAACCAAAGCGCCCCTTACTATTTGGTCAGCTTTCCTGGGATCTACCCCAAGATTCATGCTGATATCTACTGCTTCTTCGAATTTAACATGATGGTTTGCAATTATCCATTCTATTGCCTCTTTTGGGCCATACATCCTGGATTTATCCAGACTCTTTGCCTTTTCTATATATTTTTTTCCTCTTCTCAAATCCAACCGCCTTTAACCGGATAAAACTAATATACTAATAATAATAATACAAAATTATGAAGCCACTTTTATTCCAAGACTCTTTGCTGTACCTTCAATGATCTTCATCGCTGCTTCAATGTCCCTGGCATTCAGGTCCTTGAGCTTGATCTTCGCTATTTCTTCTACCTGTTTCTTTGAGATCTCTCCCACTTTTTCTTTATTCGGTTCGCCAGAACCTTTTTCAACATTAATAGCTTTTTTTATAAGTACCGCCGCAGGTGGTGTCTTAGTTATAAAAGAAAAACTCCTGTCTTTATAAACTGTAAGCACAACAGGTATGATCATACCCTGTTCCTGTGCTGTCTTTTCATTAAAAGCTTTACAGAATTCCATTATATTGACCCCGTGCTGTCCAAGTGCGGGACCTACCGGGGGTGCAGGGTTTGCCTGGCCCGCTGGTATCTGTAATTTTACCTGTGCTAATATTTCTTTTGCCATTTATCTCTACCTTTTAGTCAAATATTGGTATTATACATCCTAAATAAAAAAATTCAATCTAAAGCTTAAGGCAACCTAGATCTTTGATACCTGATTAAAATTCAGTTCTACAGGTGTCTGCCTTCCAAAAATAGATACCAGTACTTTTATCTTACCCTGGTCTAAATTGATCTCTGATATTGTGCCGTCAAAGTTTGCAAATGGTCCGGTTGTGACTTTTATTGGCTGACCGATTTCAAAATCAGTCTTTTGTCTTGGCTTGCCTGTGTCCTGCCTCTTCATTATCTTTCCGACTTCCAGGGTTGAAAGGGGAACAGGTTTGTCCCTATTACCGACAAATCCTGTAACTCCGGGAGTATTTCTCACAACATACCAGGAATCATCATCAAGATACATATTTACAAGAAGATATCCTGGAAGTACTTTCTTGGAAGATATTTCCTTTCTTCCACTTTTGATCTCCACAACATCTTCCTTGGGAATATAGATATCAAATATCTTATTTCCCATATTCATGGATTCTATCCTGTGTTCCAGGTTAATCTTTATTTTATTTTCATATCCGGCATATGAATTTATCACATACCATCTGGGTCTACTCATATTACTTTCCGTTAAAAACTAGATCTTTACCAGGAGCTCGACAAGCTGGAGGAATATAAAGTCATATAAACCTAGCAGGACTCCAAAAATAGCTATCGTAACAAGAACCACAACTGTATAGGTCATTAGTGCTTTCCTATTTGGCCAGGTCACTCTCTTTAGCTCATGAACTACATTCCTAAAAAACTTGGCGACCTTCTTGGGCAGGTTTTTTAAAAAGGTCCAGATATTAAATTTCTGCCTTGGCTTCTGGGCCGGCACTTTCCTCTCCTGGGTCATCTGCCTTTCCATCATAGCCTTTTTCTTATATTTTCTTGATACCTTTCTTTTTGCCACAAAACACCTCTAATAATCATTTAAATATAGATTATCTATTAATTTATCAAATCTGGCAGGGCTGGAGGGACTCGTTCTTTCGTCTCACTTCGTTCGCTGCAGAGACGCGCACTCCCTCGCTTTCAGCTCAGTCCGTCCTTTCGAGTCCACCAAACATGGATCCACCATGTTTGGTCAACTGCCTTTACCGTGCTATAGCTATTAATTTATCAAATCTGGCAGGGCTGGAGGGACTCGAACCCACAACACCCGGTTTTGGAGACCGGTGCTCTACCAATTGGAGCTACAGCCCTATCTGGTCTCCTTGTGGATAGTGTGCTTTCTACACCACTTACAGTACTTCTTTAATTCCAACCTGTCAGGAGTATTTCTTTTATTTTTATCACTACTATAATTTCTTCTCTTACAATCAGTACATTCAAGTGTAATTATTTGTCTCATCTTATAACCAATTATTATTGTTTTCTAATAGAAAGCGCAAGTTAATAAGTTAGCATTATATCAGTATGTTGTCAACTAAAATATTAGACGCTTTTTACTGTAATTTATATATTTAAATACGGGTCCCGTCAGTCTATCAGGCTGCGTTTTTCACCTTACTCAATAATGCTTGTAACGCTTCCGGCACCTATTGTCCTGCCGCCTTCACGTATAGCAAATCTCTGTCCTTCTTCCATGGCTATTGGCGCTATAAGCTTTATTTCCATATCTGTATTATCACCAGGCATTAC
>JALHTA010000077.1 GCA_022865545.1 Actinomycetota bacterium
CAGCCATTTTAAGATTTAATAATCTTTAACAACATATAATTATTTATTGCTCTTTTCGTTTGCGAGGATGGGTTATTATGTTTATAAGTATTTGGATAATGACAAGGGCAAACATTACCGCTCCACCGATTAAGGAGGTTTTCCAAACCATTACTATAAATCCATAGCTCATTGCATAGTAGAGAATTAAATATGGGATTAATAGTTTCCAGTTTTTTTTGAAATTAGTCCGGAAATCAATTTTTAAAATATAATCATATAAACCTTCTATGGCTAAAAAAGCCAGGAATATCCCTAAAAATATAGCATATTGTACTGCTTTATTTTCCTTTATAACCAAAAAAATACCATAGGCTGCTGGAATTGCCAGTAAAAAGTAAATCCATCCAATTCTCTTTAGTACAGCCATTTTATTTCGGACCAAAAAGATGATTATTAAAAATAGATTATTTACGATACCCAGAATAAAAAAAAGATTTTCTAACATTTAGATTAAAACCTCCTAATTTTAATTATAGCTAAATTATAGCATAAATAATTCTTTAAGAACTTTCAAAAATTGGTTCGAAATTTCGCAACCCGGGCCACCCCAACCACTAATTACTAATCACCTCAGGAATAGAAAAATTATTAAATTCCATAATTTAATTTAACTCCTACCCTCTTTATTGTTTTTAGGCTATAATGTGAAAATAATTTTTTATAATTTTTAATTTCATGGTAGTTCTAATTCCAATTGGAGTACATGATGAAGAAGAATAAAATATATCTGCTCATTTCTATAGCAGCCTTAATATGTTTTCTAGGAACTGCCGCTCTGTGTAATCAGATGGGAGAGGGAGAGAATGAAGCGCCTACCCTAAAACTTAAAATATCTGAAGGTCCTATATTCTCAGAAGAAGATGGGGAGTGCTACTATGAAATAGAAGCAATAGTTGCGGGTATCCCAGAACCAGATATAGAGTTTATCTTAGATGATAATGTAAGTCTCCTGGCTACAGATAAAGTTAAAGTAGCGTTAAATGACAGTAATGACACCTATGTTCTTGAAGCTAATGCCACCAACTCTGAAGGCACTACCACAGCTTCCATAAACCTTTCCTGGGGATGTCTGGAAGAGACTGAAGAAGAAGTAGACGAACAAATAACTGAGTTGCCAAAAGAAGAACTGTCAGATGATCAATTGCAGGTACTTTCTATGTTTGGTTACCCTGATGAGTACGTAATAGTTTTTGATGAAGGGAACAATAATATAAGAATAGATATATGGATATTTGAAGCCATGCAGTCTTCTTTTTTCTTTGAAGGAGGAAAATATTCTGGTTCAGAAATGGTAATAACCCCTATACTTTTACCGGATAATTATAATATAAGACCGGAAGAATTTGTGTATCCAATGACTCCAGATGAGGGTGGATTACTGATTGGTGAAGACGGGTACCAGATAACTGAAACAAACACAGGTATAAAAACAATAATATATGGCGAAGGAATTATTGTCTGTACATATAATACAGATGATTTATTGGTTTATGTATCAAGGTCAAAAAATGTAGAGATAACAGAGGATTAGATGGAAAAAATAAAATCATTTTTTTCTAGATTTAAAGATAAAAGAGGTGATTTTGGTGCTACTCTTGCGCTTGTTACTGTTATTTGTGTTGCTGTTGGTCTGTATACAGTCGGAGAATATTCTGAAGGGGCACGTGAAAAAGTACAGAAACCCTATACTACAATGGATAATTTACCTGATCCAGATAAGGTAGACACTGGTGAAGAATATTTAAAGGGTAAAAAAGTTCTTGTAGAAACTGTAAAGAAACTTGGAGAGGATGCACTTGGCCTAGGACTTGATGAAACAGGCGGAATAGGAATACTGAAAAAAACAGGTGTTTATGATCTTCGCAAAAAAGAGGAAAAGGAAGCCAAAGAAGATAAAAAGGAAGATCAAAAAGATAATACCATTAGCGAGGATAATGCTATACTTATAGATGGTCTAAAGGGTGCTGTAGAAGGAGGAGCAGAAGATTTATCAATAGAAGAAAAACTTGATGAAAATAATC
>JALHTA010000078.1 GCA_022865545.1 Actinomycetota bacterium
AAGTTCTTGTAGAAACTGTAAAGAAACTTGGAGAGGATGCACTTGGCCTAGGACTTGATGAAACAGGCGCATTAGGAATAGTCAAAAAAACAGGTGTTTATGATCTTCCCAAAGATAAAAAAGAAGAGCAAGAAGATAGTAGCAGCAGCGAAAGTGATACTATACTTATAAAGGATCTAAAGGGTGCCGTAGAAGGAGGAACAGAAGATTTATCGATAGAAGAAAAACTTGATGAAAATAATCTTCCAACAGATGCTATTACTCAGGACATTACTAAAATTGTAGTAAATGTTACCAACCAATTAGGATCTTCCGATTCTGAAATAGAAGACATAGTTGATGCCAGTATCGAAACGATGAAAGATTTAACAAATAAAGACAAAGATGAAGATATAAATAATGATTCTTCTGAGACTTTAGAAATACTAAAAGAAAAGCTTAGCGAGAAAAATAAGCTTGAAAACGAAGTAATTATAAATAAAAGAAAAGAGCATAATCTTTCTGTACTGGAAAAAAAGCAGCTTGAAAAGGAAATTGAGCTCTATGAGCATTATAAAGATACTGATACTATAATCATAAGTGATGAAATATATATAAAAACTCAACAAAGGCTGGATTATCTAAATGATAAAATAGATGCTTTGGAAAAGGAACTTCAGGAAAATGAGGAGAATAGTGAGGACCAGGATATTGAAGATGTCTCAGCTGATGAGGAAGTATCTGAAGAAATAATTGAAGATACAAAAGGAGCTCCTACAATAAATTTGAAGATAGTAGCAGGACCAACATATTCAGAAGCAGACGGTGTTTGTTACTACAGGGTAAAAGCCGTTGTAACAGGTGACCCTGATTCAAATATTACCTTTAGCAAAGATAGTAGCGGAGGGGCATGGGGCAGCAAGACTGTCCAAATTAATTTAAGAGATGGGGGATCCTATACTCTGAGTGCAACAGCAACAAACTCAGAGGGTTCAGCAACTGACTCTATTCATCTCTCCTGGGGTTGTGAAATTACTGAGGAACCAGATACTTCAACTAACGGAGGAGGATATTACTACTGAGGCCAGCTTCTCTAATTTCATTTTTTGTCACATAATTCCCTGAGTAATTTTGAAATGTAGATGTTTTTGTTTTCTACCGAAATCATTAAAGCTGTTTTACCATTCTTGTCTTTTGTATTAATATCTACATTTTTTTAAAAGTATTTTTATATTTTCAAGACTTCCTTGTTCGGATGTCTTCAATGATGCCTCACTGGCATCCTTTTTGTAAGATATAGCAGAGGTTAACCGAACTCTCGATTTGTTTAAGAAGTTATATCGTTTAATTCAGCCAATTCTCTAAGTATCTCATTCCAATTTTGTAAACAGTGGTGCATCAACATACTTTGGCTCTTCATCAACAAAGGGCCTGTTGTTAACAGCATAGCGCTTTGACTCTTGATCTATAGTTTTCAAAATTTTCAGACCTATCTTTCTCTTGATTTATGGTATATAAAAGGTATAATAACTATACCATGGAATTTGAATTTGATAAGAGAAAAAGTGAAAGCAACAAACAGAAACATGGTATTGATTTTTGTGAAGCTCAAAAGTTATGGGATGATATAGATTTAATTGAAGTCCCGGTAAAAACCAGTGACGAGCCCAGATTTTTAGTAATCGGTAAGATCTCAGAAAAATATTGGTCCGTCATTATTACATACCATAGTGAAATTATTAGAATTATTTCGGTACGAAGATCAAGAAAGGAGGAAATTGATATATATGAAAGCTCATGAGTTTGATGGTAAATTTGATGAAAATAAAGATATTTCAAA
The DNA here is from genome assembly GCA_022865545.1 of Actinomycetota bacterium. Classification (GTDB taxonomy): domain Bacteria; phylum Actinomycetota; class Humimicrobiia; order Humimicrobiales; family Humimicrobiaceae; genus M55B120. Next base: position 1,820 of record JALHTA010000078.1, read on the forward strand.
ATATCTTGATATATCAAAAACAAGAAAGCCGGGACTGGAACAAAGAAGAGTAAATGTAGATTTTCCTTTATGGATGATCGATTTATTGGATAAAGAAGCAAGACGATTAGGTGTGCCAAGGCAGTCTGTTATTAAAGTCTGGGTGGCAGAACGTCTCGAGAAGGTTTCTTAATAAAACCATATCTGATAAGTCTTGTTTAATGTTATCAGCATTGGGTAAAATAATAGGATAAGATGTACTGGATT
>JALHTA010000079.1 GCA_022865545.1 Actinomycetota bacterium
AAAGTTATTCATACCTGCAGTAATGGTTTACAGGATCTTCCCTGATCATATGTTCCATCTCCAGGAATAATAATATTTTTAAAAGTTTGCCTGCACCCAGCCCCGACACAATGCTTATATCATCAAAACTTTTCGGTCTGCAGCCAATTGTTTCAAATACCCTGGACTGGAGAGGATCAAGCTTGAGCTGCTCTTTCGGTTTGTCCTTATATCCTTTTTGTTTCCTATAGCTTTTATCGACTAATTGTTTATTGCCTATGGGACTTTTTTCATTGAAAAGATGTTTAAATTCATCAAGTATATCATCTATGCCCTCTATAAGTTTTGCTCCACTTTTTATCAGTTTATGACACCCCCGGCTTCCAGGACTAAATATATTACCCGGTACTGCAAAGACTTCCCTGTCCTGTCTCAATGCAAGTTCACCTGTTATCATAGCACCGCTTCTCTGTCCGGCTTCTATTATTACTACACCTTTGCAAAGTCCGCTTATTATCCTATTGCGTATTGGAAAATTTGTCCCGAGAGGAGGAGTCCCGGGAGCAAATTCTGTAATGATCGTTCCATTTCCTTCTATCTTCTCATAGAGATCCCTGTTTTCAGGTGGATAAAAAATATCAGGTCCATTCCCAAGAACAGCAATACTGCCCCCTTTTTCTTTCACTGCTTCGCGGTGAGCACAAGCATCTATCCCGAGTGCGAGTCCGCTTACTATAGTTATACCGATCTGTGATAGATTCCTGCTGAGATATGCAGCCACCTCCCTGCCATAATGCGAACACCTCCTGCTTCCCACTATGGCAATATTGAACCATTTATCTTCAGGTCTTTTACCCCTGTAATAAAGTATGGGGGGTGGTATAAATATATTGAGCAGGTCAGAAGGATAATCTTTATTGCCTATATGCATGACACCGAGCCTGTGTTTTTTTACATATTCGAGGATCCTTGCAGGTTCACCTTCTATATCCAATTTTTTCTTATGCTTTTCAAAACCTCCAAAGGTCAGCTGTCTCAAAGTATCGGGGCCCTTATTGTTTATAAAATAATGGACAGCGGCCCCTATATCATCTCCGGTCTTCCTATACTGTTTCATCAGGTCAACCGGACTGATATTCATATCATATAATACATGAAGGATGTCTTTTAATAATCTATCCATATACTTTAATCGCCCTGTAGCCTGCAGCTTCCAGAATATGTTCGTTCTTTATATTCTTGCTTCCTTCAAGATCTGCAATTGACCTGGATACTTTTATTATGCTTGATAAGCCCCTGGCGGATAGTTTAAACTTTTTCCCCAGCATAAATGCATTCTTTCTTAATACCTCATCTCCACTGAGCCACTCATTTATCATAGCTGCATTAGATTCACTATTATATTTTTTCTTCCTGCCTTTTCCATTATTTCCCTGAAATGCCGCGGCTCTCTCTACCCTTTCCCTTATTTTTTCAGAGTTTTCTCCTAATTCTGTATTGATATAATCCTCTTCTTTCAGTCTTGATACAAAAACCCTAATGTCTATCCTATCCATTATCGGACCTGACAAATTCTTCCAGAATCTTTTTATCTCCCTTTCTGTACACTTGCACCTGTTTTCATTATCACCCCAGAACCCGCAATGACATGGATTTGTGGCCAGTACCAGCATGAAGTTTGAAGGAAAACAATATGACATCTGATTCCTTGTGATCACGACTTCCCTGTTTTCAAGAGGCTGCCTCAGATCTTCAACCAGTTGCGATGGGAACTGCGAGAGCTCATCCAGGAACAATATACCCCTGTGTGCCAGGCTGATATCTCCCGGTCCTGGATAGACTCCTCCACCAATAAGTCCAGCCCTGCTAATAGTGTGATGAGGGTTTTTAAAGGGCCTCCTTGTGATAATACCATTGTTTGATCCATTACAGAGGCTTTGAATTTTAGTGACTTCCATGCATTGCTCCAGGTCAAGGCGTGGCATTATTGACACTATTCTCCTTGCAAGCATGGTCTTTCCGCTACCGGGAGGTCCCATTAATAGTATATTATGCATTCCCACCGCAGCCAGCTCAATGGCCCTCTTGGCTTTGAACTGGCCCTTGACTTCAGAAAAATCTATTTCATAGCTATTATTTCCTATTATATCCGGACAAATCTTTTTATAGGCATTCCTTCCTGGACTTCCACTATCTATTATTTCTATTGTCTCTTTAAGGGTGCTGCATGCAATTATATCGATTTCTTTAAAAAATGATGCCTGGTCTGCATTGGTACCGGGGACAAAAAAATATTTCTTCTGGAGTTCTACTGCCTTTTCAGTCATCGAGATCAGTCCCCTTACCGGATTTATTTTCCCGTCAAGGGATAGCTCACCAATGAAACATGAATCTTCAAAACAGCCTGGACTTATCTGTCCGCTAGCTGCAAGTATGGCCAGGGCTATCGGCAGGTCATATAATGAGCCTTCTTTCCTTATATCTGCAGGTGATAGATTTATTATTATTTTCTTTACGGGGAAATCAAAACCGCTATTAAGAATTGCTGAGCGAACCCTCTGCCTTGCTTCATTTATGGCTTTTCCAGGCAATCCTACTATATAAAGCCCCGGAAGACCTCTTGAGAGATGGACCTCTATGGTGATTTTTATTGCATCTATCCCTACTAGCGCAAAACTGTCCAGTTTAAAAAACATAGTTTCATTATATATGTAATAATGCTTATATGCAATTACATATATATTTAATATAGGAAATTCAGGATCGGAGCGAAATTAATATTAGTTCAGCTCAGTAAAAATAAATTATTTTAAAATTTTTCATCCTGCTAAATTTTCTGCCCTTTGCGACCCGTAATCCTTAATAGGTCTCTCCGTTTCTGGCATTAAAATTATAGCAGTTTATTTGAGGTTTTCTGTTATCAGGTCCTAAGTATTGATAGTGGAAATGTTTATAATAGTACCTGTCAGTAATTTCCAGATGACAGGGAAAAGACTTCTGCCAAAAAGTTTATAAATGCAGGGAATACAAAAAATATTATTGTCACAAAGACAATTGCTGCAACTCCCATTATGATACCGGCTATACTTTTTGAAGAATATGTTTCCCTCCCTAGATATTCCTCTTCCTTTATAAGGTCAATC
>JALHTA010000080.1 GCA_022865545.1 Actinomycetota bacterium
CTTTATGTTAAGACGAGGATCGTCTTTCCGGAGAAGATGAACTCAAAACAGAAGAAAAAATATGAGGAGTTTTTAAAAGATTATGATGAAAATCCGAGAGATAATATTATTGTTTAAATAAATGAAATAGATGATTACTACACTAATAAAATAAAGAGAAAATAAAGAGAAAGTAAAGCGATAATAAAGAGGTGATTTATATAAATGCAATTTGATAAATTTACATTGAAATCCCAGGAAGCATTGTCTGATGCACGGAGCATTGCATCAGAAAACGGGCACCAGAGCATAGAGGATGTTCATATTATGTCTGCAATGCTAAAACAAAAGGATGGGATAATAATACCTGTTCTCCAGAAACTGGAAGTAGACCCGGAGGATTTTAGGGCTAAAGTAGATAGCCTGATAAAAAATACCCCCAAAGTCACTGGAGGAGCGGCACAGTTGTATATCAGCAATGATCTTAATAATATACTTGATGATTCTTTCAAGGAAGCACTCCAGTTAAAGGATGAGTATGTCTCTACCGAGCACATTCTCATATCAATGGCCCAGAGCAAGGGTAAAATCGGCGGACTACTCAAAGAATCTGGTGTGACAAAGGATAGGATCTACCAGATACTTGTAGAGATCAGGGGCAGTCAAAGGATCACGGATCAGAATCCCGAGGATAAGTACCAGGCTCTGCAAAAATTTGGAAAGGATATTACAGAACTTGCCAGGAAAGGAAAACTAGATCCTGTGATCGGCAGGGACGAGGAGATTAGAAGGGTTATACAGGTCCTTTCAAGGAGGACAAAAAATAATCCTGTGCTGATCGGTGAGCCCGGAGTAGGAAAAACGGCTATCGTAGAGGGACTTGCCAATAGGGTGGTCTCGGGTGATATTCCCGAGGGACTAAAAGGTAAAAAAATAATAGCCCTGGACATGGGTGCCCTTATAGCAGGAGCAAAATACAGGGGAGAGTTTGAAGACAGGCTAAAGGCAGTACTGAAAGAAGTAGCCAAAGCCGAAGGAGGGATAATACTATTCCTGGATGAACTTCATACAATTGTGGGAGCAGGAGCTGCCGAAGGAGCAGTAGATGCTTCCAATATGCTAAAACCGATGCTTGCCAGGGGAGAACTTCATGCAATCGGGGCGACTACTCTTGATGAGTATAGGAAATATATTGAAAAGGATGCGGCACTCGAAAGAAGGTTTCAACCTGTACAGGTAAATGAACCATCTGTTGAAGACACAATATCGATCTTGAGGGGGCTCAGGGAAAAATATGAAGTCCACCACGGGGTCAGGATACAGGATGCAGCCCTGATTTCCGCAGCAATACTTTCCGACAGGTATATTTCTGACAGGTTTTTACCGGATAAGGCTATCGACCTGATCGATGAAGCAGCCTCCAAGCTAAGGATAGAAATAGACAGCATGCCTTCAGAAATAGATGAGGTAGAGAGAAAGATAAAGCAGGGCGAGATAGAGATACAGGCCCTGAAAAAGGAAAAGGACAAAGCTTCAAAAGATAGGTTGGAAAAGATCAAAAAGCAGCTTGCCGGGCTAAAAGAGACAAGTGATTCCATGAAAGTCCACTGGCAGCAGGAAAAAGACATTATCTCAAAGATCAGGAGCCTTAAAGAAGAAATAGAGAGGACAAGGATAGAATCCGAGCAGGCAGAAAGGGATGCGGATCTTGCAAAAGCTGCAGAACTAAAATATGGAAAACTTCTGGAACTGTCAAAAAAGATCGAAGAAGAGAATAAGAATCTTGAGAAGCTCCAGAAAGAAAAGAAGATGCTCAAAGAAGAAGTGGACGATGAAGACATAGCAGAGACAGTGGCAAAGTGGACAGGGATACCTGTTACCAGGCTTATGGAAGCGGAGATCGAAAAACTTGTTCATATGGAAGACAGATTGGGGCAGAGAGTTATAGGACAGGAAGAGGCAATAACTGTAATCTCAAATGCTATAAGAAGGGCAAGGGCAGGACTACAGGATCCTAATAGACCCATTGGTTCATTTATATTCTTAGGTCCTACTGGTGTAGGAAAGACTGAGCTCTCAAAAGCTCTTGCAGAATTTTTATTTGATGATGATAGAGCCATGATCCGGGTAGACATGTCTGAATATATGGAAAAGCATACTGTTTCAAGACTAATAGGGGCTCCACCTGGATATGTGGGTTATGAGGAAGGCGGGTATCTTACAGAGGCTGTAAGGAGAAAACCCTATAGCGTGATACTCCTTGATGAGATAGAAAAGGCTCATAGTGATATATTTAATATACTTCTCCAGATCATGGATGACGGCAGACTGACGGACGGCCATGGACGTACAGTGGATTTTAAAAATACAGTGATCATCATGACCTCAAATATAGGGAGCCAATGGATAACTGAGCTAGGAGAAAAAGATGAGAAAGAGATGAATAGGAGAATAGATGAGGCGATGAAAAATAGTTTCAAACCGGAATTTCTAAACCGTGTTGATGATACTATTATATTCCACAGGCTGGGAATAGAAGAGATCGAAAAGATCGTAAATATACAGATAGAGGACCTTGGTAAAATACTATCTGGCAGGAAACTATTTGTTGAGATCTCAGGCAATGCCAGAAAGCTTCTGGCGAAAGAAGGTTTTGACCCGGTATATGGTGCAAGGCCCTTAAAAAGGGTGATCCAGAATGAAGTTCAGAATAAGCTGGCTATCAAGCTTCTGAACGGGGAAATAAAAGAGGGTGACACTGTATCTATTGATGTCACCGGTCCCGAGGGAAGGGCGCTTGAATTCAAAACAAAACAATCACGGGAAGCATAATGGAAAATGATATTGTAGTCGAAGTAAAGGACCTAAAGAAAACATATGGAGATACTATAGCTGTTGATGGAATATCATTTAATATTAAAAAGGGTGAAATATTCGGTCTCCTGGGACCCAATGGGGCAGGGAAGACGACTACACTGGAGTGTATTGAAGGACTTAGAAAGCCTGATGGCGGTTCTTTTAGCCTGATGGGACTAAGCCCTGACCATGGTCATATTAATATGCAGAATATGATCGGGGTCCAACTGCAGGTATCAGGACTTCCCGGGACCATGCGGGCAGATGAGGCTATGAATTTTTTTTGTGCATACCATGGAGTAGCGCCAAGAAATGATATATTGGAAAGACTTGGTCTTGTAGAAAAAATAAATACACAATACCAGTTCCTTTCTACCGGCCAGCAGAGGAGGCTGGCACTGGCACTTGCTTTGGCCCATGAACCCCCGGTCCTCATCCTTGATGAACCTACGGCAGGACTTGATGTCGGGTCAAGGGTAGAACTTCATAATATTATGGAGGAGCTTAAAGGAGCAGGTACCACTATTTTGCTTGCAACCCACGATATGGCTGAGGCAGAAAAGATGTCAAACCGTGTAGCTATTTTACTTAATGGAAGGATAGTGGCGACTGGAACACCGAAAGAAATTACAGCCACTGGCGCAGGCCTTACAAGGATAACTGTTCAGGTCAAAGGTTCAAGCCTTTCAAATATGACCGGTAAATTTCCAAAAGTAATAAAATCTACAAACAGGGACGGATATGTGGTCTACTTCAGCTCAGATGCAGGCACAACAGTCTCTGCAATAATCAAATATATATCAGAAAAAAATGATGAACTTATCGATCTAAGGGTTGAGAGGCCATCACTTGAAGAGCGTTTCCTGGAAATAACAAGTAATGGAGCTAACTAAATGAAAGCATTTAAAAATCATTTTGCATTCGAGTTTAAAACCGGTATAAGGGACAAGAATCTACTGCTCCTAAATTACCTTTTCCCTTTGGGTTTTTATGTGCTGATAAGTGTACTTATGGTAAATATAAATCCGGTTTTTACTGAGACACTCATTCCCGCCATGATACTTATCTCTATCCTGGCAAGCACCTTACTGGGACTGCCGGATCCTTTTGTAAAAATGAGGGAAGCGGGGATTTTCAGGAGTTATAAGGTCAATGGTGTCCCGGCCTCATCAATTGTGATAATACCGCCCCTGACTATAATACTGCATATGATACTAGTATCGATTATAATAGTTTCGACAGCATTTATATTTTTTGATGCACCCCTACCTCTTAATTGGATCAACTTCTTACTAGTATTCATACTGACTTTATTTGCTTGTACCGGATTAGGGGTGTTGATCGGCGTGGCATCTTCAAATACGCGCGCAACAGTCTTATGGTCACAGTTGTTTTTTCTTCCTTCGATGATGATCGGGGGCTTTTTTATACCAGCTCAAATGCTTCCATCAGCAATCAAGAGGATAAGCATGCTTCTTCCGGTGACTCACTCATTTAACCTTTTCAAATATTTTTCATACCAACAATATCTGGGATATGATCCTCTATGGTCCATTCTGGTCTTATTTGCAGGAGGGATCATAGCCTTTAGTCTTGCTATATTCCTATTTAACTGGGATAGCAAGAACAATACCAGGAGGGGACATCCTGCATTAGCATTTCTTGTCATGGTGCCTTATATAGCAGGCGCAATTTTTCTATCTTGAAGTAGTGTAAATTGATAACTGCTGAAATATATATAGATATTGGTAACCCGCATAAATATTTGTTGGAACCAGAACAGTAATAATGTACTATTACTAAACAAATTAAAAATTGTTTAAAAGGTTCTATTGTTAGGAGAGACTATGGTCAAAGAAATCAAATCAATTTTCGAATGTAAAAAAGACAGTCTAAAGTTCAAGACAATCCCTGTCTGCAGCTACGGGAAATCCCTTGATGATGAAATAGCTGGGGGCAGTATTACCAGAAAAAAAGCACTGGATCTCCTGGAGCATATGTATATGATAAGAACCCTGGAAGATATGCTAGAACAGATAAAATTAGGTCTGTATAAGTCTTTACCAAAATTTAACTATGTGGGTCCTACACACCTCTCCATCGGGCAGGAGGCAACTGCAGCAGGTTCTGTATGGGCTATTGGAATAGATGACTATATTACAAGTTCCCACAGAGGCCACGGTGATGCCATGGCCAAAGGCTGCAGCATGATAAAACTTATGAGTGACAAAAGCCTACTGAAGCTTCTAACCTCAAGACAACAATACCTTGAGGTCATAGGGGAGGACTTCTCAGAAGGTGACTCCAGAGAGAAGCTGGAGGAAAAAGCACTTAAAATTCATACATATAGGATGATAGCAGAGCTTTTCGGTAAAGCCCACGGCTACTGTAGGGGAGTAGGTGGAGGTATGCATATTGCTGACTTCGAACTTGGTCACCTTGGAGCCAATGCCATAGTGGGAGGTCATGTACCTATTGCAGCAGGTGCTGCCATGTCAGTAAGATATAGGCAAGACAAAAACCTGGTACTGTGTCTTGCAGGAGACGGGTCGTTTAGTAATGGTGCAGTACTTGAATCACTGAACATAGCCACTATGGCCCAGTTTAAGAATGGGCTTATGGGCAGGAAGTTCGGGCTACCCATTATCTTTGGTATCGTAAATAACCAGTATGCCATGTCTGGCCAGTCTGTAGGAGAAATAACAGGTATTGATTTTATGGCCAGAAGGGCTGCAGGATTTGATACCGGACTCATGCATGCAGAGGTAGTAGACGGTATGGACGTGCTGGCTGTAGCCGATTCAGTAAAAAGAGCAAAAGATATAATAAAAAAAGGGGATGGTCCGGTACTGCTGGAGTTTATGACCTACCGTTATAAGGGCCATAGCCTCTCAGATCCACTGACCTACCGTGACCGTGAAGAACTGGCCCAGTGGAGGGCCAGGGATGCGATTTCCACATATGAGGAAAAACTTAAAAAAGCAAAGTTTCCAACAGACCAGGGGTCAAAGATAACCGAAAAGGATATAAAAGACCTGAGCAAAAAAGTAAGCGACAGAAATGCCGCCATGGCGGTCTATGCAGCAGCTGCAGATTATCCCAAAGACAGCAGTATGCTTGCCCATCTCTTCTCATCTAAAACCGAAGACAAGGTACCAAAAGAGTATTCCAATCCCAAACCCGCCTCCCCTCTGCCAAAATACAAAAGAGATGATAAGGGTCAGATAAATGCACGAATTGCGGTAAGGGAAGCGATCATAGAAGAAATGGCAAGAGACAGAAGGGTAATTACTTTTGGTGAAGATATTGCCGACTATGGCGGAGCTTTCGGAGTGACAAATGACCTTTTAAAGACTTTCTCCCGGGACAGGGTCTTCAATATATCTATCTCTGAAGCAGGTATGGTAGGGGCCGCGGTTGGTATGGCAATGACTGGTCTTAGACCAATTGTAGAGATAATGTACAATGATTTTATCATGCAGGCCCTGGGCCAGATCGGAAACCAGGCAGCCAAATGGAGCTATATGTCCGGAGGCCAGATAAGTGTTCCCATGGTACTTAGAACCACAATCGGAGGGGGGAAAGGCTATGCCGGACAGCATTCCCAGTCTCTTGAAGCCCTGGTAACTCATATACCCGGACTAAAGGTAGTGGCACCAGCTTCCGCCCATGACTTTAAGGGACTCTTAAAGTCAGCCATAAGGGATGAGAATCCGGTTATATTTTTTGAGCAGCAGCTTATTTATAATAGCCTTGGAGCAGTTCCCCAGGAAGAGTATCTTGTTCCAATAGGAAAGGCAAAAATACTCAGGCAAGGAAAAGATATAACAATTGTATGCTGGTCCTATATGGTGGAGCATTCACTTAAAGCAGCTGAAATACTTGAGGACCAGGGAATATCAGCAGAAGTTGTAGACATAAGGACGCTAATACCACTAGATATTGAAACCATTATAGCTTCTGTAAAAAAGACAGGAAAGGCAATAGTTACTTCCCAGGAAGTTACCCAGAGCGGTTTTGCCTCAGAGATCATAACCCAGATACAGGAGTCTTGCTTTGACTGGCTTGATGCACCTATCCAAAGGCTGGGAGCTCCCAATGGTATCCCGCCATCAGCAGAGAACCTGGAAAAACTGTTCCTGCCTGATGCAGAAAAACTGGTTAGAATAATCAAGGAAAAATATTAAAATTATCAGTGCTGCAACTTATAGGAATTGCACATGGATAAACATAATCTTCATCAGAAGAAACTAGTATTATTTGGAGCAGGTAATATCGGACGTTCATTTATAGGGCAGTTATTTAGCAGGTCTGGTTATGAAGTAGTTTTTGTAGACATCGTGGTTCCGATAATCGAAGCGCTGAATAAAAAGAGATCCTATAATGTCATTATAAAAGGCGATAGGGAAGAGATAATAAATGTCAAACATGTACGCGGAGTTTTGGCATCAGATAAGGAAAAAGTAGTAGAAGAAGTAAGTAATGCAGATATTATTGCCTCTTGTGTTGGAGATAATGCTTTACCACATATTATTCCTCTAATAGCCAAAGGACTCGTCAAGAGATATGAAAGGGATAAAAATCTGCCCCTCGATATAATAATAGCCTTGAATATGCGGAATGCAGCTGAATATTTCGAGAAGGAATTATCTAAAATTATCGGTGATGATTATCCATTAAATAAAGTAATCGGTCTTGTAGAAACCAGTATCGGTAAAATGGTCCCCATAATGACAAAAGAAGACATGGAGGCAGATATTTTACAGATATTTGCTGAACCGTATAATAATCTTATCCTGGATAAAAAAGCTTTTAAAAATCCAATACCCGATGTCAAAGGTCTTTCCCCAAAAGATAATATGAAAGCATGGGTCGACAGGAAATTATTTATCCATAATCTGGGGCATGCAGTGATCACTTATCTGGGCCATTTATATGATAGGAAATTCACTTACCTTTACGAGGCACTTGCTGTAAAAAAATTATATGACCAGACCAGAGAGACGATGATGCAGGCAGCAGAGATATTAATGAAAAAATACCCAGGTGAATTTACAATAAAAGATCTGGAGGACCATATTGATGATCTACTGGAAAGATTCATGAATAAAGCTCTGGGAGATACGATTTATAGAGTTGGAAGAGACCTGTTGAGGAAATTAGGGCCAGAGGACAGATTGGTTGGAGCTATAAAAATGGGACTGACGCATAATATGAATGTGGATAATATCCTTTATGCTCTGGTTTGCGGCTTCTATTTCAGAGCTGTCGATGAATCAGGTGATATGTTTGACAGGGATATTGAATTTGTTGAAAAATATTTTAAAAATGGAATAGAGTATATACTTTTAAATGTTTGTGGATTTAACAGTGACAAGCACAGGCATATAAGTAAGAAGTGTAGAAAATACTCAGAAGAAATTAAAGCATTATATAAAATAAAAGGATAGAAATATGAGCAAGCTTGAAAAATACAAAAATGATTTTAAAGATAATAAAATCCCAGAGACTATGAAGGCAACAGTATTGTCCGGAGTGGGATTTGAAAATATTGCAGTAAAAAAAGTACCAGTTCCGGAGCCAGGACCAAAGCAGTTGTTAGCACGGGTAGATGCAGCAGGCGTTTGTACATCAATATTAAAAATAATCCAGCTGGGTGCAGATCATAAATATCTAAATGGATGGGATCCGGTAAAATGGCCTATTATCCTGGGAGATGAAGGTTCTCTCACAATAGTAAAAGTAGGAAATAAGCTAGAGGGTAAGTACTCAATAGGTAAACGTTACGGAATTCAACCGGCTGTTGACCTTGGCCCGATAAACCACCTTGAAAGGTATAATAATAATGGAAAAGGTATGGAAAAAACAGCAATCGGATATACCCTGTCCGGCCTATTGGCAGAATATATATTGATCCAGGAAGAGGTAATGGAAGGAAATTGCCTTATCCCTTTGCCAGACGATAATATACCGTATTTTGCAGTATCAATGGCTGAACCTATCTCCTGTGTTATATCAGCACAGTCCCGTAATGTTCATATCTATAAGGATTCCCCACAGTCCTCCAGGTATGCAAAATTGGGGATAAAAGAAAACGGGGTCTGCATAATCGTGGGAGCTGGTGCTATGGGATTAATACATATAGAGCTTGCAATGCGGTTTAGACCCAGAGTTTTAATAGTAAATGATATTCTAGAGGAAAGATTAAGTTGGGTTAATAGGGTGCTGGGGCCGAAGGCAGAGAAAAAGGGAATAAAACTTATAACAGTAACTCCAGATAAGATATATGATTTATTGACTGATATTACAGACGGTAAGATGGCTGATGACATAATATTACCAGTAGGGATCAAAAAGGTCCAGCAGGAAGCTTTTGAATGGCTCGGTTTTGGCGGGGTCATAAATTTATTTGGAGGTCTTCCCATAGGAGATTCCATATTAAATATTGACAATATAAAAGTGCATTATGAAGAAATAAAAGTTGCTGGTTCTTCCGGCGGTGATCCAGGAGACTATATCGAAACTCTTGAAGCTATTAAAAATAATGATATAGATGCAGGAAATTACGTGGCAGCGGTAGGAAGCATTGATGATGCAGTAAAAGTCCTACATATGATAAAAAATAATCAGATCCAGGGGAAAGCTATCTTATATCCTCATAGCAGGCAGATGGATTTAAAAATGGTAAATAACTGGGACAAAGAAAAAGAAAATAAATTTTTAGAAGAAAATTTAGAAAATTGATATCAATATCTAAATAAATCAGCGATTATTGAGACTAAAAAAATGATATATACTCTTACTCTAAATCCGGCATTAGATATAACCATTGCAACTAATGTCATAAACAAAGACAGTATCAACAAGACTAAATTAAGATCAGTCTCAGCTGGGGGTAAAGGTTTTAATACCTCCAGAGGACTTAACTGTCTTAAAACCGGTAATACAGCTATTGCTTTTTGCGGCGGTCTATTCGGTGATGATATGAAAAAGCTTCTGGAAGAGGAAAAAATAAGATCCAGACTTATTCCCATAAAAAATAGCATCAGGGTAAATATAAAAGTGGTCGAAAAAGAAAGTAAAAAATTAATCGAGTTTAATGAGAAGGGACCACTGGTGC
>JALHTA010000081.1 GCA_022865545.1 Actinomycetota bacterium
GTCATTGTATTTTTCTACTCTTTGATTTTAACTATATTTAGAAAAAAGGTTACCTGGAAAGATAGAGAAATAAAAACATAAATAAAGGAGATAAAGATTCCTGTATTTGAACTTTCACATTTCTGGATAATATTTTTAGATATTGTAGGGTGGTTAGTAATCCATTTAGGTATTTCATATCTCTGCGTAAAGATACCAGTATCCTTCTTTGAAAAAGATTTGTGGTGGTTTAGAACAAAGAGTTGGGAATATCGGGGAAAGGTATATAAAAATATTTTTAAGGTCAAAAAATGGAGAGGTGTAGTACCAGATGGTGGAGGTCTTTTTAAAGGAGGTTTTCCCAAAAAGAATCTTGAAAACAGTGACCCTCAATATCTTAAAACTTTCTTTTATGAAACCAAAAGAGCAGAACTAACCCATTGGCTTACAATCCTGCCAGCCCCGATATTTTTTCTCTGGAATATGTGGTGGGTTGGTATTATTATGATTGCCTATGCTCTTATAGCAAATATTCCCTGTATACTGCTTCAGAGATATAATAGAGCAAGATTATCTAATTTGATATAATTTAGAGGTTAGTCATAAAATAATCTTATTGGAGGTTCTTTAGATGTTAAACAATATTTTAATCTATATTAGCTCAGTAATAATCATTATTTGGGGTATAGCACACATTATCCCAACAAAAAGTGTTGTTGCTGGTTATGGTGAAATTTCAAGGGATAACAAATTGATATTTATGATGGAGTGGATAGCTGAAGGTACTGCTCTAATTTTTATCGGGGTTTTAACACTGCTGATAAATATACTAAATGGATACCAGAATTTAGTATCTTTAAATGTTTTTAGAATATCAGCCGCTATGTTAATTATAATGGCCATATTAACTGCACTAACTGGTGCAAGAACAAAAGTTGTCTTTTTTAAAATATGCCCATTTATTAAAACCTTTGGAGCAGTTCTATTATTGTTGGCGGTTTATCTCTAAATAAGGCCTTTACTATTAATTACAGTTAATTCCGGTAAAGAAAAATCCTCTCCCAACTCAATAATCCTGGTTCTAACTTTGTCCTCTCTCCCCAGAGATTGTGCCTTGTTCAAACTAAATCCTACAAATGGAATTTTAAAATGATATAATTTAATAATTATCAAACCTCATTCAAGGTAAGGTGAATATGTATAAAAAATCAACCAGAGTAATCCTGTCTTTCTTAAATTTAATAGCATTTATTGCTACAGTAATAGTAAATGCACTTTCAACCACACTTCCAATAAATAATAAAACTCAAAATGAACTATCAGATCAATATCCAAACTTGTTTGTCCCTTCTGGACTTACATTTTCAATCTGGGGGATTATTTATATTCTTTTAGGTATATATGTAATATATCAAATAGTTATTTCTTTTAGAGAAAACAAAGGTGAAAGAGGATTTATTGAAAAAATTGGAATACTTTTTATTATATCTTCAGTTCTAAACATAGGTTGGATATTTGCCTGGCATTATGAGATTGTGTGGCTTGCTCTTATTCTTATGGTACTTCTATTAGTTTCTCTTTTGGCGATTTATTTGAGATTGAGTATTGGTAAATCAAATGCAAATATACTTGAAAAATCTTTAGTCCACATCTTATTCAGTGTTTATATAAGCTGGATAACCATAGCTACTATTGCCAATGCAACTTCAACACTTGTAAATTACGAATGGAACGGATTTGGTTTAAGTGAACAGTTCTGGGCTGTTCTAGTAATATCTGTTGGTATCATCATAGCATTGGCGGTGCTTTTCAGTAGAAATGATATATTTTACGGTTTGGTTGTTGATTGGTCTATACTTGGAATATTACTTAAAAGGTCAAGTGATATAAATACACCAGCACAACCCATAATAATAGTAAGTGTCGTCGGTCTTTCTGTTATTACAATTGGTATTATTGTTCAACTGATAAGAAGGAAAAAGATTTACTGATTGAAAATAGCCCTAATGGTTATGCTCCACTATTCCATATCCACCGGTTACAGGGTCTTTAAAAATTAGACACTCGGGTGGAAAAAAACTTAGTAGACTAAATAAAACTATATTTACAACTATTATTATCCCTCCAATAATATTGAGGTATAACTTTCTTTCCTTTAGGAGCATTAACCTGTAGCTTACTATCTGTGCAACAGCTATTGCAATAATAAATATCACTATATCTATAGCAAGGCTCTCTATCTTAAATATAAATGTATATCCATAAAAAAGAGCAGAAATCACTGCTGGAATTACCAGAAATGAAATACCTTTTGCAAAGAAGAAATTCTTTACTTTTCTACCAAATACAAAAAATTCTATGATACCCCACACAAAAATTGGCCAAAAGCCTATTTTAAAATGTTCCCAGGTGCTTTCATTGACTCCGCTTATAATGGCCATTGGTGTCCATTCGCCACTAAGCTCAAAAGTAAAATGAAGAAGCGAACCAGCCAAAACCGTAAAAAGAATTCCAAACATTTCCCAGGATAGTATTTTTTTTCTATTCATTAATTACCCTTAAATAATTTTTAAATATGTTAATTAATTATAAGAAAAATATATTTATATCTCAATAACTCAATTCCGGTATAAAAATATCCTCACCTGAAGTCATTATTGCGGTTCTAACATTGCGTACAGTGGCCAGCCAAACAAAACAATTAATA
>JALHTA010000082.1 GCA_022865545.1 Actinomycetota bacterium
ATAAGAGGTCTCACCAGATTCGATAAGCTGTAACCGGCAAGGACAAATACTTTTCTTTTCTTCGATTTATCAGATATCCAGCCTGAAAAGAGTTTCAAAAGGCTATTTATACTCTCAGCTACACCTTCTATTACACCTATGATCTCAGCACCAAATCCCAGCACTGTTTTAATGAAGACCGGAATAAGTGGATATATCATTTCTGAAGCAATATCATTAAAAAAACTAACTGAACTTATGAAGTATATGCTTATCCAATTAGCTCTATATTTGTTTTTAGTATTTTTCATATTACCTGTGTAAAATAGAAAATTAAAGATACAGATTCTAGGAAACTTTCTGATAATAAGTATTATAGAGAAGCAGTTAGTTTTTACTATATTTATTTAAAAAAGATATGTAATAGATAAAAGTTTATTGCTCGACCTTCTTAATAGGTGCGAAGCTTACCAGAAGGTGCTTTAGGCCAACACTATAGAAATTGACATCCAGCTCCATATCACCCTTAAGTTTCTTTACATTTAGGACCTGGCCCTTTCCCCACATATTATGCTCAAGAAAATCCCCGATCTTATAATCAAAACTTACTTCCTTTTTGGTATCATCTCTTGACTTTGATTTAAAGCCGGAAGCACTGATCATGCTGTCTTTATTTTCATCTGAAATAAGATTTGGCGGGATCTCCGAAAGAAACCTGGAGGCAGTCATATAGCTGACATCCCCATAGATCCTGTGGGTCTGAGCAGAAGTTAAAAATACCTTTTCCATTGCCCGGGTTATACCCACATAACAGAGTCTTCTTTCCTCCTCTATATCCTCAAGACTACCCATACTCCGTGAATGGGGAAAGATCCCCTCTTCCATACCTATAATAAAGACTATGGGAAACTCCAGTCCCTTTGCATTATGAAGTGTCATCAGTACCAGGCTATCTGCATCCCCGTCATAATTATCCAGATCGGTAAGAAGTGATACTTCTTCCAGAAAATTATCCAGCCTGAAAAAATTTGAGACCTGCTCCGGATCTGTTTGCCCTGGTCCCGGGCCTTCAGCTGATTTTTCACCGGCTCCCATATTACCCTCAAGGATAAAACCTTCGGCCCTGGCCGACTCAATAAGTGAAGCCTTTTCATCAAATTCCTCCGTGACTGTATGGAGCTCCCTTAAATTCTCGATCCTATTTATTGATTCTATAGTCTCTTCGGCTTCAAGTTCCTTCATATATCCTGTTCTTTCCCAGATCTCCTTAAGAACTTCATCAACAGGATTATCTGCAGCATGGTTCCTGAGTTCTGCCATCAAAGATATAAAACCATTTATCCTTGCCTTAACTGAATTAGATAAAGGAGGTATTTCGTCAATTTGGTAGAATGCTTCACAAAAAGTCATATTATTTCTCTGGGCATATCTCTCTATTGTGCTTATGGTTGTCTTTCCAATTTTACGCCTTGGTACATTCACTATCCTTATCAAACTCACTACATCTTTTGGATTTGATATAAGCTTCATATACGCAAGCATATCCTTGATCTCCATCCGGTCATAAAATCTTAAGCCCCCGAATATCTTATAGGGAATATTCTGCCTGACAAGCTGCTCTTCTACTGTTCTTGACTGGGCATTTGTCCTGTAAAATATAGCAAAGTCCCTGTATTTTCTATTTTTCTTCTTTATATATTCCTTAATAATATTTACCACAAAGCTTACTTCGACTTTTTCGTCTGAGGCAATGTATTTGGAAACACGTTCCCCTTTTGAATTCTCTGTCCATAGTTTCTTGGGCCGGCGATTCTCATTATTCTTTATTACCGCATTTGCAGCTTCCAGGATATTCTGTGTTGACCGGTAATTCTGTTCCAGTTTTATCACGGAAGTATTTTTAAACTGCCTGTCAAATTCAGTAATATTGGATATTTTTGCACCTCTCCAGCTATAAATACTCTGGTCATCATCCCCGACAACACATACTCTTTTATGCCCTCCTCCAATAAGCATTACTATCTCATTTTGTGCCATATTGGTATCCTGGAACTCATCAACCAATAGATAATTAAATTTATCCTGGTATCTTTTTCTGACCTCGGGAAAAAGATTCAATATATCTACCGTAAAGACAAGGAGGTCATCAAAATCCAGGGCATTAGCTTTAAGAAGTCTTTCCTGGTAAGAACTATAGACTTTGGCAGCGATCTTCTCAAAATAATCAGAAGCTTTTCTATTATATGTCTCAAAATCTATAAGATGGTTTTTTGCATCGCTAATAACAGATTTAATGGCCCTGGGAGTAATTTTTTTAATATCAATGTCCATCTCCTTTGCTATCCTGCTTATTAGCTTTATCGAATCATCCCCGTCATAGATAACATAGTTGCGTGACATCCCGAGATTATGTATCTCAAACCGTAAAAAACGGGCACAAAATGAATGAAATGTGGAGACCCACATATGTTCACCGACCTTGCCGACCAGTTCGATCACTCTTTTTTTCATTTCCCTGGCAGCTTTATTGGTAAATGTTATGGCAAGTATGCTGAAAGGATCCACATTTTTTTGGTTTACGAGATATGCTATTCTGTAGGTCAAGACCCTGGTCTTACCGCTTCCTGCACCAGCTATCACAAGCAGCGGACCGTCTATGTTTTTTACAGCTTTGACCTGTTCGGGGTTTAGGTGCTTTTCAATTTCCAAAACTATATATTCTACCTGACTTTTTTTCCTATTACGGAGGCAATTTTTTTAATTTGCTTCAGAAGCTCAGCCATCTCCTTTGGATTAAGGGATTGCTGTCCATCGCATAAAGCACTGGCAGGATCATTATGCGTTTCCACTATCAGTCCGTCTGCCCCTGCAGCTATAGCTGCCCTGCTCATCGGAGTCACGAGGTCGCTCTGTCCCATCGCATGAGATGGATCTATGATGATCGGAAGCTTGCTTAATTTCCTGATAACCGGAACAGCAGCAAGGTCCAGTGTAAATCTTGTATTAGTATCAAAGGTCCTGATGCCTCTTTCGCACAATATGACCTCTACTTCGCCGTTCATTGTAAGGTATTCAGAGGCTTGGAGCCATTCCTTGATACTTGATGCCCATCCCCTTTTAAGTATTACTGCCTTTTTTTTCTTAAAGGCTATCTCTCCGACTTTTTTAAGAAGGGCAAAATTTGACATATTCCTTGTCCCTATCTGGAGAACATCTGCATTTTCTGCAACAATGCCTGCATTTACAGTATCTGTTACCTCGGTAACTGTCTTGAGACCATACTTTTGACCTATTTCCTTAAGATACTCCAGTCCTTTTTCTTCAAGACCCTGAAAACTGTATGGAGATGTCCTGGGTTTGTAGGCACCGCCCCTTAAATATGAAAGACCCAGATCCTTAACGATTTTTGCGGTATTTTCCAGTTGCTGGTGGCTCTCTATGGCACAAGGTCCTGCAATGATCGTAATATAATCCTTCTGTATAAGGCCCGGATCATTACCAATATCTTTATTATTATTTTTATCGTCAGTCATAAATGCTTCCTTTTAAAAATAGTCAATAATTACATAGCAGCAAATACCCTGTATTTAAAGGTTTTCATCCTTTTCAAGTATTTGGACATTACGTAGTATGCTCTCAAAAATCTGTATAATATTATCCCTGAAAAGAGGTCCTTTATTATATTTTACTATGGTTTCAACCAGTTCTTCTTCTCTTCTTGCATCATAGAGGGGTAGATTTTCTTTTTGTTTGAGCTTCTTTACTTTCATGACGACTACAGCTCTGTCGTTTAAAAGGTCGACCAGCTTCTTGTCAATATCATTTATCTGGTCCCTATATTCTCCAAGTTTTTTCTTCCAATCACTTTCCATCTTTACTCCTTTATTTAAAAGACTTAATGCCGCACCCTGCTTACTCCCACTCGATGGTGCTTGGCGGTTTTGAACTAATATCATATACTACACGGTTAACACCGTCCACTTCATTTATTATACGGCTGGACATCTTCTCAAGGACCGCGTAAGGCAATCTTACCCAATCTGCAGTCATAGCATCCAGGCTTGAGACTGCTCTTATGGCTATGGGATAGGCATATGTCCTTTCGTCCCCCATTACCCCTACACTTTTTATTGAAGGCAGTATTGCAAAGGACTGCCATATCTCCCGGTAAAGTCCGGCTCTTTTTATCTCTTCTAAAACTATTTCATCTGCATTCTGAAGTATGTTATTTTTTTCCCTGGTGACATCACCTATTATCCTTATCGCCAGTCCGGGCCCGGGAAATGGCTGCCTCCAGACTATTTCATCAGAAAGTCCCAGCTCTATTCCAAGCTTTCTTATCTCATCCTTAAACAGCAGTCTCAAAGGTTCAATTAGCGTAAGCTTCATGTCCTCTGGAAGACCGCCCACATTGTGATGGGACTTGATCTTTGCAGCATCCCTGGTCCCACTCTCTATAACATCAGAATAGAGCGTACCCTGCACAAGATAGTCTGCATTTTTTATTTTTAGCGCCTCTTCTTCAAAGACCCTAATAAATTCTTCCCCGATGATCTTTCTCTTTCTCTCGGGATCTTCAATACCCTCAAGTCTTTTTAAGAATCTGTCTGCTGCATTTATATGTATAAGGTTTATCTTGAAGTTCTCCTGGAAGGTCTCTACTACTTGCTTGGCTTCATCTTTTCTAAGAAGACCGTGATCGACAAAAATACAGGTAAGCCTGTCACCGACTGCACGGTGGACCAGTAGTGCGGCAACCGAAGAATCTACTCCTCCGCTTAATCCACAAATGACCTTGCCTTCCCCAACTGTTTCCTTAGCCTTTTTGGTCTCGCTTTCTATTATTGAGACCATGGTCCAATTAGGTGTA
>JALHTA010000083.1 GCA_022865545.1 Actinomycetota bacterium
AAACAGCCGACAATTCCAAAAGTGCCCACTCTTTTACCTTTATATCTTGCTCCATGTGCCTGGGCACAATCCTCAATTACTAATAAGCCATATTTTTTAGCAATTTCCATTATTTTGTCCATATCTGCAGGTTGCCCATAAAGATGCACCGGTACAATAGCTTTAGTTTTTTC
Source organism: Actinomycetota bacterium (assembly GCA_022865545.1). Taxonomy (GTDB): domain Bacteria; phylum Actinomycetota; class Humimicrobiia; order Humimicrobiales; family Humimicrobiaceae; genus M55B120. The sequence continues at coordinate 174 of JALHTA010000083.1, forward strand.
GGTGATCTTATCTTCAATCAAACCAGTATCTATATTGTAAGTATCTTCATCAACATCACAAAATATCACTTTCGCTCCTGTCGATGAAATGGCCTCGGAAGTTGCTATAAAGGAATTTGCCGGGGTAATTACCTCATCACCCTCCCCGATTTCCAGAGTCTTTAATGCTATAAATATTGCATCTGTTCCATTCCCTACTCCAATACAATTATCAACCTCACAAAATTTCGCAAAATCAGTCTCGAACTGCTCCAGGGAACTACCTCCGATAAAAGCTGAACTTTCGATAACTTCATTAATCGCTTCCCGGATCTCCTCTTTAATCGATTCATACTGCGCCCTTAAGTCTACAAATGGTATCTTCATCTTTCTAATTCCTTTTCTATTAATATGGTAGATTTTTAATATTATTGATCACCATCGCCGGATTGCCCGCAACTACAACATTATCATCCACGTCCCTGGTGACAACACTACCGGCTCCAATAAGCGAATTCTCTCCTATGCTGATCCCGGGTAGAATTGTGCTATTTGCTCCTATTATTGCTCTTTTTTTTATTAGTGGCCCCTTTAAATTTTCTTTAACGCCTTTTGATAATGGGTATAAGGCATTCGTAAGGACCACATTTGGTCCTATCCAGCAATAATCTTCCAATATGGAATATTCCGGTATAAAAACATTGGAATGGATCCGTACATCATTGCCGATTTTCACATCGTGTTCCAGGACCGTATGGGTGCCTATGCTGACATTATTTCCTATAATATTATTTTCCCTTATCATAACATGGTGGCCCGTTTTAAAATCATCTCCTATTTCATTTCCGGAATAAATCACAGTATGGGACCTTATAACAGCATTCACACCTAAAACAGTTTCAGACCCTCCATCTTTCTCCCCATCAGGCGGCCTGCCGATAATTACAAAATCTTCCAAACTGCAGCCTTTTTTTAGTTTTACGTTTTTATATATTCTTATTGTTTTTAAAATTTTATCGCTCATAATTCTATTTCTCTTGACTGGATTTCCAGTGACTTAAGCGCAGCTTCTATAATTCTGGTGACTATTAAGCCATTTAGCCCATCACTTACCGGATTTTTTTTCTTATTTATACAATCAATAAAATGGGAAGCTTCTGCTTTCAATGGTTCGGTAAAATCTATTTTTGGAATATATATATCTCCCGCCCTTTTGATCAATTGGAATTTTCCAAAATTATCAAACTCTCCCAGACTATTATTTTTTGAATTAATATCTATGCCCTTATCGAATATTTTTATTTTATTGTCGGAAATATCATCATATATTACCATTTTCTTGCTGCCGATAATGGTTACCGTTCTTACTTTTTTAGGGTCCAGCCAGCTTACATGAGAATGAACAATGGTACCATCATCAAATTTCATATTCATAAATACCACATCTTCTATATTACTCTGGATGTACGACATTCCGGAAGCTGAAACCGAGACGGGAATTTTTTCCATTAAATAAAGAATAATGGATATATCATGAGGGGCAAGGTTCCACAATACATTTACATCGGATCTTATCCTGCCTAAATTAAGCCTCTGGGTATACATGTAGTAGATCTTTCCAAGCTCTCCTTTTCCAATAAATTCTTTTAAATAATTAACAGCAGCATTATAAAGAAATACATGGCCTATCATCAGAATTAGATCATTTTCTCTGGCTATTTTTATTAACTCCTCGGCTTCTGAAGATTTTAGTGCCAATGGTTTTTCCACAAAACAATGCTTGCCGGAAAGAAGTACTTCTTTAACCATTCCGTAATGCAGCCCTGCAGGAGTTGCAATTATAACTGCATCGATATCTTTATCATCCAGCACTCCTTTTATATCTGTTCCAACGGCAATAGGTTCATAATTCTTTTTTATATATTCCAATCGGCTGGAATCCAGGTCAACGACCTTTTTTACCATTACATCATCTATAATATAAAAATTCCTTAATAGATTTGGCCCCCAGTAGCCAACCCCTATTTGCGCTAATTTAATCATACAATTTTCACCTCAGCTAGTAATCTTAATTAATATTGTGGAAATAGTAAAATCTTTTCTGCTTTAATTATGTGTTCCTATCAATTTAAATTGAATTACAGTTATTATTACCAGATTTATACTAACCTATAAGAAAATCAACCAATTTTATATATTTACTTTTTTCTTTTTCCCAGCTTAAATCTCTTGTAATATATTTTCTCGCATTTACAACTTTCTCTTTAGAAAGTGATGGACTTTCATATACTGATAAAACTTTTTCTACGAAATCATTTATACTTTCAGGAGTAAAAAAGAACAACTCATTATCACTAAAATAATATTGAATGGTTTTTGTTCTGGCACTTACAACAGGTAAACCTGATATTAAAAACTCTACAATCTTAGTGGAAAAATAATAATCCCAGAAAGAATCTTGTTTATGAGTAGAAATGCCAAGGTTTGCTCCAGATATAAAATTTGGGATTTGGTCAATCGGAACAG
>JALHTA010000084.1 GCA_022865545.1 Actinomycetota bacterium
ATCGGCACTGATGATATGAGAGAGATCGTTAGCGCTGCGGAAAAAGGTAATGAGAGGGCAAAGCTTGCACTCGACCTATATATTGATGGAATAAGAAAATATATCGGATCCTTTTCCACGGTACTCGGAAGTATTGATTGCGTAATATTCGGTGGAGGTATTGGAGAGAAAAGTACACTGATCAGGGAGAGATGCCTTGAGAATATGGATTATATAGGCATAAGACTCGACCTTGCCCGGAATAAGGATATTAATGGGAAACTCGGTATAATATCTTCAGATTATTCTGTTATTTCAAAGGCTAAAATATATATTGTGCCCACAAACGAAGAACTTGTTGTTGCACAATTTACTAAGAAGGTCGTTGAAAAGGGAAGGGACCTCACGCCTGAGGAAATGACTTTCAGGCTCTAGCAGACTGCAAGCCTGAACCCGGGTTCTTGAAAAGGCTCCTGGATCTTAAGTGATTATTTTTTGGTAATCACTTATACGGCTGATAGTAAGATCATAACCCAGTATTTCCATTGTTATAAAAAGCGGGGGACTGACCTTTTTTGCCCAGGTAGCTATCCTTATTACTTCGGCGATCTTTCTAAAACTAAGTCCCAGTTCTTCTGAGAGTTCCCTTAAGCTGTCTTCGATATCAGATGAGGAGAATCTAGATTTTAGAGGCTCCAGGGTCAATATTATTTTATTTAATACCGGTACCGCATCCAGGTCCTTATTATTAAAATAATCCCGCATCTCCGGATTATATTCTAAAATTGTAAAGAAAGGACTGAGCCATTCGATGCTCTCCTTTACGGTCTTTACTCTCTCTTTTATGTGAGGGGTGATTCTTTTTATAGTTTCCTCAATTCCTGGCCCACTTGTAAGCCTCTTGAGGTCTTTTTCTGAATCAAGATAAGTCCTGACTTCTTTTATGATGAGCTCCCTGAGCAAACTTTCATCAAGTTCCCTGATATAATTACCATTCATCCAGAGAAGCTTCTGATAATCAAACCTGGAACTTTTTTTATTTATATTTTCGAGCGAAAATTTATCTATAAGATCAGTTAATGAAAATAGTGTTGTCTTTTCATCATATGCCCACCCAAGTAGTGCTATATAATTGACTATTGCCTCTGGCAGAAAGCCGTCCTCCTGGTATGTTTCAATAGATATGGACCCATGCCGCTTTGAAAGTTTGTGCCCATCACTGCCAAGGATCATTGGAAGGTGAATAAACTTTGGTGGCGTGATTTCCATGGCATTATAGACCAGTAGCTGTTTAGGAGTATTGGAAAGATGATCCTCACCCCTTATTATATGGGTTATATTCATCATGGCATCGTCTACTGCAACTGAATAATTATAGGTGGGAAGCCCATTGGAACGCATTATAATATAATCTTCTATAGTACCAGAGTTTACAGATATCTTACCATAGACTATATCATCAAACTCCAGTATTTCATTTGCAGGTACAAGCAATCTTATAGTATACGGTTCGCCCCTGTCCTTCCTTGCTGATATTTCTTCATGGGGCAAAGACAGGCACCTTCTGTCATATTTGAAGACCCCGCCATTTTTCTGGCACACCTCCCGCTCCTTTGCCAGGTCCCCGGGACTGCAAAAGCAGATATATGCTTTTTTATCTTCTATTAACTTATGTGCATTTTCTTTGTAGATATCCAATCTTTCCGACTGCCGGTAAGGGCCAAAATCTCCACCAGAATTCGGTCCTTCATCCCAATCCATCCCGAGCCATTTAAGAGACTGGAGAATAAGTCCTATAGCTTCTTCCTGATGTCTTTTAGCATCAGTATCCTCGATCCGGATTATAAAACTCCCACCGGTCTTCCTGGCATAGAGCCAGTTAAAAAGAGCAGTCCTGGCACTGCCTATATGGAGAAATCCTGTGGGGCTGGGAGCAAATCTTACCCGTATATTATTATCTGAATAATTATTCATAGTATCCTTGTATATTTTGTTTAAAAGTTGATAAAGATCCTTTCCCGGATATCCAAAAAAAAGAATGCAAACCTAAAAGTCCTTATGGGTTTACCCAGATGGTGATCTTTCTTATAAGCTCTACTGGCTGGTCCCACATTGGTTCCTGCCGGTGTGTATAGCCGGATGGGACGTCAGCAAATCCTTCATTTTTATAAAGAATATTATTATAACCGGCCTCTATGAGTATATGATTTGCTTCATTTATAGGCATAAGTGATACCATCGGCATTATAGGTATTGTGCCTTCAGGAATAGGCATCTGCACTATGGGTTCCTGGCCATACCGGAACTGCTTAATTATTATCTGTTCCTGCGGGGTATAACGGTTAGGGATCATATATTCTCCCGTTTCAGGATTCTGGACCACCTGCAGATTTATCATATCATCCTGGGGTCTTTCAAAGTTTTCAATGGGAAGATCCCTAGTAGCCTCTTTCATAAAGAGGTTCCATATCATTGCGGGATGGCTGCCACCGGCTACTCTCATGTCATGAATAGTACCCATCTTTATATTTGTCTCAGGGTATCCCATCCACACGCATGTTGCAAGATTGGTGGTAAACCCGGTGAACCATGCATTCTCAGCTTCCTGCGTGGTACCTGTTTTCCCCGCAACGGCCCTGTCATCAAGTTTTGCCCTTGTACCCGTGCCCCTGAGCACTACCTGCTGCATTATCTCAATTGCCCTGAAAGCATTTATGGAAGAAAGCACCTGGGCACTGTTTTGCTCATGCTCCTCCATAACGATTCCGTCTTTGTCCACTACCTTAAGTATAGCTACAGGTTCATTTTTAACTCCATAATTTGCCAGTGTTGCAAATGCAGAGCATACTTCAAGAGCAGATACACCGATAGTCAGACCTCCAAGTCCAATTGCAGGGTAGGGATTAAGAAGGGTCTCTATCCCCATATCCTGTGCAATGCCTGCGATACCATAGGCACCTATCCGCATTATAAGTTGTGCATAGACCACATTTATTGATTTTACGGTAGCCTCAAGTATTGGTAACTCGTTAACTTCATAAGAATCATTATTATAGTTGCCGACTTCCCATGGTTCACTTCCAAAAATATCAAATATTACTGTACCATTGGGATTAAATGTCATATATGGGCTGACTCCCTGTTCCATTGCAGCAAGAAGTACAAAAACCTTAAATGTCGAACCGGGCTGCCTCTTTGCCTGGGTAGCAAGATTGAATTTCATATCGCCAAAATCCTTGCCTCCTACCATGGCCTTAATATAGCCATTTGTAGGATCCATAGACACAAGAGCAGCTGAAGGGTCCTCGGGATCGGGAAGTATTTCCTGTATAGCATTTTCAGCATAAACTTGCATCTTTGGGTCAAGAGTGGTATATATTTCAAAACCTCCCTCAAAGACTCTTGCAACACCATATTTTGCGATGAGTTCCTGCTTAACATGTTCCACAAAATAAAGCGCAAAGCCTTTTTCTGTTTCCTCGCGTGGCCTCTGCGTTATTATTGGCATCTTTACGGCATCTTCATATTCGTTTTGATCTATATAACCCAGCCGGAACATATTAGTAAGTACCAGGTTTCTTCTCTCCATGGCTGCGTCTTCATCGATATAGGGTGAATGCAGATATGTCTGGAGCATGCCCGCGATCATGGCACATTCGGAAAGGTTTAAGTATTCGACATCCTTATTGAAATATATCTTGGCAGCTGCCTGTACACCATAGGCGCCTTCTCCCAGATAGACAATATTTAGATATTTTTCAAGTATTTCATCCTTTGAATATATCTGTTCAAGCTGATATGCAAGGACTACTTCCTTGATCTTTCTTTCATAGGTAATATCGTATTTTTCCTCAGGCATATATACATTTTTCACATATCCTTGCGTGATAGTACTCGC
>JALHTA010000009.1 GCA_022865545.1 Actinomycetota bacterium
AGCCAAAGTAGTAGGGCTATCTGCACTTCTTACAACAACAATGCCTGGGATGAAGGATGTAATCGAAGCGCTAAAAGCAGATCCTGCCACAGCTGATGTAAGTGTAATGGTAGGCGGAGCACCTCTTACACAGGAATATGCAGACTCTATCGGTGCTGCAGGTTATGCTGCTGACGCCTCTTCTGCTGTCGATCTTGCTGGCGCGCTTGTTTAGCACCTAAAACCGGCAGTATGGCGTATCTATTAAATGGTTTGTTTAATAGGGATATTAAATTGGAAGTGTTTATGGGGACATGATCACTTCCAATTTTTTTTGTACAAAAACTCCTGACAATCATGTATTTAATCAGCTCTATCCTCTATAATTTTAAGATAATAAATAAAAAACTATTAGTTTATGAGGGAGCTCAGTAATGAAAACAAAAAAATTCACAATACTTCATTCCAATGATATACACGGGGACTTTCTTGCAGAAGTAAAGGATGGTAAGGGGAATCTGATAGGAGGTCTCTCACTTCTTTCGGGCTATATTAATAAAGTCAGGCAGGAAGAAGAAAATGTATTATATATAATATCAGGAGATATGGTACAGGGGTCTCTAATAGATCTGGAATATAAGGGGATATCTACGATGGAAATAATGAATTATCTTGCCCCGGATGTAGTCTCCCTTGGAAACCATGAACTTGACTATGGTCTCCCTCATCTTCTTTTCCTGGAAAAGATCGCAAACTTCCCGCTTGTAAATGCCAATCTATATGTTAAGAAATACAATAAGAGGCTGATGACGCCATATATAATCATTAATAAGGCAGGATTTGATTTCCTCTTTACAGGTATAATCACTGATAAAGTGATCGCTTCAATAAAACAGGATGAGCTTATCGGCAGCTTTATATCACTGGAAGAAGCAAGTAATGAGGTTGGAAAGATCACAAACGCCTACAAGAATGATGATATAGATCTTACGGTACTTCTCACCCACATCGGTTTTGAATCAGATATTGAACTAGCTAAGATGTTAAAACCAGAATGGGGAGTGGATATGATAATAGGAGGTCATTCCCATACCGTTTTAGAGGAACCTAAAAAAGTGAATGATATTTTAATCGCCCAGGCAGGGGTAGGCTCAGACCAGATAGGAAGATTCGACCTGACCGTAGATGATGATACAAACAGCATAGTCGACTATAAATGGAAACTAATACCTATTGATAGCAGCATTGCTGAACCGGACAGGAGACTTCAGGAATATATTGATTCATTCAAAGATGCGGTCGACAAGAAATATAATACGATACTCTGCAAGCTTGCAAAGAAATTGACCCATCCCAGGAGGGAGGTCGAGACCACTCTCGGAAACCTCGTAGCTGATGCATTTGCATATGCTGCACAGTCGGATGTCGTATTGGTAGGTAGCGGATCTATCAGGGTAGAAGAGATAGGTCCTCTTGTGACGCTAAAAGATTTCAAGGCGTGTTTTCCATATGATGATTTCTTAAATAGGTATGCAACCAGCGGTAAAAAACTAAAGAAGATATTCTCATATATTATGAGGAATGAAAATATGGACGGAGAAGGGGAGTGCTATCAGGTCAATGAAGGTATGGAGGCTGTTTATGATACTGTAGGGGATTCACTCCAGAGTTTAAAGGTAAAAGGAGAACCAGTAGATGATGACAAGCTCTATACCGTCTGTGTGCAAGGATATCATTTCAATAATTCAGCAGATTATCTGGGGATCTCAAATGAAGAGTTACTGGAAGCAGGGAAACATAAAGTGATCACCACCTCGGCCCAGGAGGTTCTTGAAGAATACCTTAGAAACAACCAGAATATTTCAAGGGAACTAGAGGGGAGACTGGTGTATAAATAGGAATTTTTATATTAAAGCAGAGAACTATACGGAAAAAGAAAAAAATTGAGACGAGCATAAAAAAGAGTTCAAAGAAAAAAGTTATCACCCTAAGACTTAATAAAAATGACCTTGAAGGGATAAAATCCATCGCGGAAAGTGAAGGGATCCCATACCAGACATTGATATCAAGTGTAATGCATAAATATGTAAAAAACAGATTAGTTGATAAAAACGAGATCTTCAAAGTATCGGAATTGATCAATAAGGATGTATGGACTTAATAACTATCGAAAATGTTCAAATCGGAACAAAGATGGCAAGAATAAGGTTTCAGCAGTAATTCA
>JALHTA010000085.1 GCA_022865545.1 Actinomycetota bacterium
GAACAATTTTTAATATTATATCGGAAGGGATTTAATTTACAAGGTATTATTGCACTATTTATAACGAAGTTTATTGCAGCTGGAGCCTGTCCGAAAATTGGACCTGGTCCGACCCCAAGTTCTCAGAGAGGCTTTAAACTACACCGATCTTTTCAAGCAGACTGCGCACCTGTAAAAGTGCCTTGCTGTCTCCCGGAAGGTCAAAGACTGAACCGCCACCAAGATCCATTTCATATATACTATCATCAATATTTATGGTCCCCAGCAGGTTCAATCCCTTTTCATTTATACTTTTTTCAAGCCGGCTGTCAAGCTTTCCGTCGACCCTTCCGACAATAAGGTGGATCTCTCCCGCCGAGACATTTAATTCTCCTGCCAGGTCCTTTATCCTTGCGGCCGTAAGTATCCCCCTCGGAGAAGGATCGGATACTATAAGGAGCCAGTCCACATCGCTTGTCGTCCTCCTGCTCAAGTGCTCCATTCCCGCTTCATTGTCCATTACTACCCACCCGTAATTGTCCTGGAGTGTATCAATATATATCTTGAAAAGATTATTTGCCGCACAATAGCAGCCCGGTCCCTCGCCCCTGCCCATTACCAGAAGATCATAACCAGCGCCCTCGACCAGGGCCTGGTGGACATTCATCTCAACCATCTGGTCCTTAAATATTCCTCCGGTCATCCTGGGAGCATTTTTTTTAAAATCTTCCCTGATCATACCTATAGTTGAGGATATCTCTACCCCTAGTACTTCATTAAGGTTGGAATTTGGATCAGCATCAAGTGCCAGGACAGTCCCCTTATTTGCATCGATCAGGTTTCTTATTATAAGACCGGCTGTAGTGGTCTTGCCCACTCCTCCTTTTCCTGCTATGGCGATTTTTTTACTCATGTACCAGTGGATTCCTTTCAAAAATTAAAAATAATTATATAAATTTATTTATCGATAGAATATATATATTCTTCTACAGTCGGGAAATCTTTCATGTCTGTATAGGGTAAAAATAGGCCCGCTACATACCGGTCCATAAATTTCATATTAACACTTAATTCTATATATGTAATATGGTCAGCTATTTTTACACTTTCATTATATTTATCCTCCGACATTATACTTAAGTATGCACCGGTAACTGAAGTATTCCCGAGAAAATGATATCTACTGATATTTATATCGGGAAGCATCCCTATCATCACCGCATTCCTTATATTTAGATTCCGTCCAAGTCCTCCCGCAACATATACTTTTTGTAAGTCATGCACACTAAGGTCCACTTCTTCAAGAAGAGTCCTTATTCCCGCATATATAGCTGATTTTGCCCTGATCAGATTATCGATATCTATTTCGCTGATAAAAATATCTTTTCCGGTGGCACTCTCATCAGCTGGCACTATCACATACTTACAGTCCCTTTCCTCGCAGATAAGGTATTTATTGCCGATATCCTTATTAAATTTTCCCTTCCTGTCTATGACTCCCTTTATATACATCTCCCCTATAATATCGATAAGACCTGAACCGCATATACCTTCAGGGGTCTGGTCCCCTACTATATCCACATTACACTTGAATGTCTTCTGGTCTATTGATACTTTTTCGATCGCACCATCAGCGGCCCTTATGCCGCATTTTACCCCGCCTCCCTCGAAAGCGGGCCCGGCGGAACACGAACATCCCATCATCCATTCCGAATTCCCTACAACAAGTTCTCCATTGGTGCCAAGGTCAAGAAAAAGAGCAAGCTCATTTTCATCATACATCCCGCTGGCAAGTATTCCTGAGGTTATATCTCCTCCAAGATAACTGGCAACTCCCTGTATACTGTAAACATGCGCATTGGCAAGATGTTTTATACCGACTTCCCTGGTAGTTGAATTCGAAAATTTATTTCCCACTGTAACATATGGTTCTTCCCTGATATATCTCGGTGGAACCCCATAAAAAAGGTGCATCATCGTAGGATTACCGGCTATCATTACCGATACTACATCCCTGGCATTAATACCACTGTCTTTGAGTAATTTTTTTATAAGATCATTTAGGGTATCTGTCAGGACCTCTCTGAGTGCTGCCAGACCTCCCTTTTTATTTGAATATACTATCCGGTTTATGACATCTTCCCCGAATTTTATCTGGGGATTATATTCAGACTGAATGCCAAGGATAGAACCATCTAGAAGATCAACTAAATACATCACAAGACTGGTAGTACCTATATCCAGGGCTATACCGTATATCTTCTTATCAAGATGTCC
>JALHTA010000086.1 GCA_022865545.1 Actinomycetota bacterium
ACGTACCGGGGATGCTACCTTAGGATCAGAACCTGCAAGATTTTTTTGTATTGATAGTATTTGATTTTTCAAAGATGCCATTTCTTCAGCTTTTGAGACCATGGGGAAGGCCAAAATAAGTTCACCATATTTAGAAGCTTTGATGAGCGCTTTCATCTGGGCGCTGCAAGTCTTTCTGATAAGGGCCCTGGCCCCGCTTGCAGTAAGAGTTTCCTTTGATATCAGGTTTATAAATGCCTGCTTGTCTCCACTAAGGTCAAGGGTCCGCAGTGTGACCGGTTTTCCTGGAAAAAGCTTAAGTATATTGCTATAGGCTTTAAACTGATCATCAACAGTAAGTCCGATATCTCCATTCAAAAACGATAGTTCTGTCCTGAAGAGTCCAATACCCCGGACTCCCATAGAAGAAGCCTGTCTCGCTTCTTCTATGGTATTTATACTGGCAAGAATGTCCGGGAGTTTTTTATTTTTTTTCTTAAATGAACCGATCCTTTTGATACTATCTTTAGAATATTTTTTATACTTTTCATCCATTGCCCTATCAGGTTGGATGATAAGCTTACCATTAAAACCATCAAGGATTGCTCTCTGTCCATCAATTATCTCATCTACATCCTGTTTGATCTTTATCAGATAGGGGATCTTTAGTGATCTTATAAGGATTGAAGTATGGGACTGGATATTTTGTTTTTCAATTACTATCCCCCTGACTTTTTTAAGGTCGACTTTCGCAAGGTCTGTGGGAAACATTCTCCTTGATACTAAAATAAGATCCTCATCCTTAATATCTACTCCAGTTCCATCCCTACCAGTATCTGCAGTTTTTAAATTAGATACCAGCCTATTGTAGAGGTCCACAAGATCATAGGTCCGGTTCCTGAATTTTTTCTTATTGTTTTTTCTTAATAGCTCTATTCTTTCATTAAATATTATTGATACCGCAAGATAGGCAGAGATCCTATACTCCCTGATCAGGTCTATCGTCCTATTGAATATATTCGAATCCTTGAGTGCGAGTATCTGAAAATCGATTATCTCGGAGAATTTCTCACTGATGTCTTTAGATAGTTTTTTCCTTGCAGACACAAGGTCTTTCTTAGATTGTTTTAATACCTGTTTGAATTCTTTGACCTGGTTTTCAATATTTTCTTTGCTGCTGATCTTCTGGTAGAAATTGTCTCTTAATACCTTTATTCTTCCGATATCTTTAAGATCAAGATCGTGAAATTCCTTGGACAATTGCTGGAGAAGAGTCTTTTCTTTTAATGGCTCAGAAGAAAATCTAAATATTTTACCGATAGCTATTCCCCTGCATACTGGCAGTCCCTTTAAAACTTTCATTTTTTATTCTACTCCAGTCGTAAAAAAATCTTTTATGGCTTTTTCCGCCCTGGCCTCGTCTTTTCCATCTATCTTGATGGTCAAAGTGTCTCCCATTTCGGCACCAAGACACAATACTTCAGTGATGTTTTTTCCATCTGCAGCTGCCTCTTGTGTCGAGATCATAATAGCCGATCCAAACCGGTGGCAGAGAGCAACCAGCCTGGAAGCAGGCCTTGCATGAAGTCCTTCTTTATTATTTATTTTTATCTCTACTGATCTCATTATTTATAAAAAACAATATATTTAAAATCTAGAACATTTTAATATATTGATTATTATTTGTATAATTATGTTTAGAGATGATATATATTTTAAATATAATATCGAAATATAGGACAGGGAGGATCTATGACAATATTAAAAAGGGTTAAAAATTTTCTGGCACCGCTTCCTGTGGTACTGGTCACGACCCGTCTCAGAGATAATGACAGTATAGCTGATAATATTATCCCGATATCATGGACGGGTATTGTGGAATCTGCGCCCCATATGATAAATATCAATATTTCCAGGGGAAAGTATTCATGGGAAATAATTAAGAAGACAAAACAATTTGGAATTGCAATACCAGGAGCTGGCTATATAAGGGAAGTGGACATCTGTGGGACCACCCATGGGGATACAGTTGATAAATTCAGCCTGACGGGGTTTGAAAAAATAGATGCATCTATTATTGACGCACCACTTATAAAGCAATGTCCTATCAATATGGAATGCACGCTTGAAAATATAATATCATTTAAATCCCATGATATGTTTATTGGAAAGATAGAGGCGACTCATCTTGATGACGGCTTTGCAGACGAGCAAGGGGAACCTGATTTTAAAAAGATCAATATATTGTGTTATGCAAACGGTGATTACTGGGATCTTGGCACAAAACTTGAAAAATTGTTTTTTACAAAGATAAAAAAATAATTATTTTATATAAAGAGAACAATACTAATTCATAAGGAGGAATAAAGTGAAAAAATTATTACTATTCATAATGGTTTTGTTCACGGTCTTATTTGTCTCCATTTCACCTCTGTGGGCCTTTGATTCTAAAAGCGGAGAGAATGTAAGCATAACCACAAGCCTGGATGATGATATCTATGTCTTTGGTTCCAATGTACTGGTAAGCGAAGATGTGGAAGGAGATCTTGTAACTGCCGGTGGGCGGATCGAAGTCTCCGGGGATGTCTCACAGGATTTGATGGTGGCTGGCGGGACAGTAAACCTTAATGGCGATGTAGGGGATGATGTAAGGGTCTCAGGTGGTATTCTGACAATTTCTGGAGATATCTCAGATGACCTTCTTGCAGCAGGGGGACAGATAACTGTATCAGAAAAGACAGATATTGGTGGTTCAGCGGTCATCACCGGGGGAACCATTAATTTTGAAGGTACCTCTGGAGAAGGAGCAATACTTAATGCGGGAAACATTACGATTTCCGGAAAGATAAAAGGGGATGTGGAAATAGGCGAAGTTGAGAGCCTAAAAATAACCGGCAGCGCCGAGATCACAGGAGACCTGATCTACAGATCCGCTAGTAGGGCAAACATCTCAGATGATGCAATAATAGGTGGAGAAATAAAGGAGACTATTATTGAGCAGAGGAAAATAGCTGCTACTGATACAAATCCCTGGGCAATTTTTATAGCCACATATATAGGTGGAAGGATAATCGCATTTCTTGCCCTCTTTGTCCTTGGAATAATACTTCTTCTTGCTATGCCGGGATTTTTTGAAAGATTTACAGAAAGGATGAAAAAGACCCTGGGTTATTCTATCGGTTCAGGGGCAATTGTCATCTTTGGCGTTCCTATCGGTTCCGTTATTATCTTTATTATTACCATAATACTGTTTATAACGATTATCGGCTCAGCGCTTGGCGCAGTTCTCATGGCATCCAATATTGTGATGCTTATTGTTTATGGAATACTGATCTATACAAGTACAGTATTTTTATCATTTACTCTTGGTAAAGTGATACTTTCAAAGACTTCACTTAATATGAGTAAATATGGTTGGAAGGTACTTGCTTATCTTATAGGTCTAGTGATAATAATGATATTATATGGCATACCGTTTTTAGGATGGCTGATAAGATTTGCCGGTGTCCTATTTGGTACTGGAGCAGTAGTGCTTGTATTGAAAGATATTATAGTGTCAAAGAAGAACTGATCAAATATATAATCAAAGAAGAAATAGTCCTGCAATTATGAGCAGGACTATTTCTTTGTCTTGTAATACTATTTCCTATTCAGTAATTATGGCCTCTGTAGGACAACTTTCAATTGCTTCTTCTATGCATTCCTCGTCATTTTCATCATAATCATTCTTAGTGATTTCAGCTACATCATCGTCTTCATTTAATTTAAAAATATCGGGACAAGTTTCTTCACATAGTCCGCAGCCTGTGCACAGGTCAACATCGATTAGTACTTTCATGGAAGTCCTTTCTACTTAAAATTGTTTTTTGTACCCCTTTTAATACAACATTGTAGAGTAATATACATAATTTTTTTGGCTATTTCAATAATAAATTATTAATATTTTTTAAGGACAGGCAAAGCAGTTTTTAGGTCGATTATTTTTATATTGTTTGTTAAAGGAAAGAAATCTATTATAGTCCATAAAGTTTAAACAGATCACAGATACTTTTATTGTGGAATTTTAAATATTTTAATAAAATCTTGAAGTGATTATTTATTATTGACTTAAAAAACCAGGAAAAGTGAAATCATTGGATACATTAAGAAAATATATAATACTGAGCAAGCCAAGGCTCGTCTATCTTCTTTTCTTTACAGGTTTTGCAGCGATGGTGATCGCTGGTTCATTATATGGATATGATTGGCTCAAGATAATAGTACTATCGGTGGCCATAATCCTCGGAGTAATGGGCTCAAATGCAATGACTAATTTCATTGACAGGAAAATAGACGGGATAATGGATAGGACAAAAAAGAGAGCAATACCTTCGGGAAAGATAAAACCCCGCGATGCACTTATTTATGCAGTCTTGATGGTGGCAGCAGGGACCATCATGGCGGGAATAATAAATATATGGAGTGGTATTTTTATTTTACTTGGTTTTTTGGACAGTGCAATAATATATAATGCAGTAGCTAAAAGAAGAACACCATTAAACATCATACTTGGAGCCCCGGCAGGAGGGCTGCCTGTGTTTGCAGGATGGATAGGTATTACGGGAAAACTGGAACTGCTCCCGGTCATGCTTTTTCTTCTTATTTTGATATGGACACCAATACATATATGGAGCCTGGCATATTTTTATAGGGAAGATTACCGGAAAGCAGGAATACCTATGCTGCCTGTTATCATGAAAAAGAAAAAGGTATATATACTGCTTGCAGTACTGAATTTTGTCATGGTGGGATTTTCTATATATATAGGGTATCTTTATTCATTAAGCTTGATATACCTTATAAGCTCGGCTGTCCTTGGAATCATTATTATATTCTTTGGTCTAAAGCTTATTGTGAGGGAAGAAGAAAAAATAGCCTGGGTGCTTTTTAAGCTCACGAGCCCATACCTTGCTATTATTTTTATTATCCTGGTCATAGAATTTACAGTAATTAAGTAAGACAGGTAAAACCCTGATAACATTTAAGATAAACCATGCGGATAAAAATGCAAATTTCAGTACGGCCGATAAATAAATTAAAAGTTTTCAAAAGACATGTTTATGGAATATAAAAAAACAATCCTAAACAGAAATTTCTATAGCCGCGATACATCCAGAGTAGCAAAGGATCTCCTGGGAAAAGTACTGGTTAAAGAATCTGGAGGTATCACTACAAGTGGCATTATAGTTGAGACCGAGGCATATTATGGACCAGATGATCCTGCCAGCCATGCTTATGGGGGCTCAACTCCCAGGAGCAGCATAATGTTTGGAAAAGCAGGCATTGCTTATGTGTATCTTTGCTATGGGGTCTACTGGCTATTAAATATTGTGACCGAAGAAAAGACAATCCCTGGCGCAGTACTTATAAGGGGACTGGCACCTGTGGGTGGAATAGGGGAT
>JALHTA010000087.1 GCA_022865545.1 Actinomycetota bacterium
AAAACAATAAATAGGAGATCTCACTAAATGCAATCAGCGATTCTTGAGATGGAAAATATAACAAAGATTTTTCCTGGTGTTAAAGCACTGGATAATGTGAACATGGATGTAGTTGAAGGAGAAATCCATGCTCTTGTAGGTGAAAACTGTGCAGGAAAATCTACACTCATGAATGTTCTTTCCGGCATACACCCTTACGGTACCTATACCGGAGATATTATATATCATGGCAAGGAGTGTCATTTTAAAACTATAAGAGACAGCGAGCATGTTGGAATTGTTATTATCCATCAAGAATTGGAAATGGTGCCGTATCTGACTATTGCCGAAAATATATTTCTGGGCAATGAGCGGGTAAAGAATAAAATAATAGACTGGGATAGAACCCATTATGAAGCAAATCAGCTTTTAAAACGCGTGGGGCTGGATGAAGATACGCAGAAACCAGTAATGGATATTGGTGTCGGTAAGCAGCAGCTGGTTGAAATAGCAAAGGTACTTTCAAAAAAAGTTAAATTATTGATACTTGATGAACCGACTGCAGCACTTAATGTTGAAGAATCCAAAAAACTGCTAAAATTATTACTTCAGTTTAAAGAAGAAGGAATAACATCAATAATGATTTCACATAAGATACATGAAGTTTCCGAAGTTGCAGACCGGATAACGATCTTACGTGATGGGGCTACTATAGAAACTCTCACAAAAGATAAAGATGATATTGGACAGGACAGGATAATAAAAGGAATGGTCGGCCGTCCGTTGACAAACAGGTTTCCGAAGCGTGTATCAGATGTGGGAGAGGTCGCATTTGAGGTTAAAAATTGGAATGTCTTTGATCCATTGGTCGAAGGCAGGAAAGTTATTAAAAACGCAAGCATAAATGCTCGTAAAGGTGAAGTTGTAGGTATTGCCGGTCTCATGGGTGCCGGGAGGACCGAATTTGCAATGAGTATCTTTGGGAAAGCATACGGCAAAAATATTTCCGGTCAAATATTAATAAACGGAAAAGAAGTAAATCTTAATAATGTAAGGAAGGCCATAGATAATGGGATTGCATATTGTACGGAAGATAGAAAATCTGCAGGACTGATACTAAATAGTGACGTAAAATCAAACATAACACTTGCAGGACTTAATAAAATCAGTAAAAACTCGGTTATAAACGAAAACAAAGAAATAAGAGTAGCAGAAGAATATATTAAGAAACTTAATATTAAGACTTCTGGTATAATGCAGAAAGCGGGCAATCTATCCGGTGGGAATCAGCAAAAACTTATACTTTCAAAGTGGACATTTGTCGAACCAGATGTTTTGGTATTGGACGAACCAACAAGAGGAATTGATGTTGGTGCAAAATATGAAATATATTTAATTATAAATGAACTGGTTTCAGAGGGTAAATCAGTGATTTTTATATCTTCGGAGCTTCCGGAAATTATCGGCATGAGCGACCGGGTATTTGTTATGAGTAAAGGTTCTATAGTCGGTGAGCTTGAAGCTGGTGAAGCTACCCAGGAGTCAATAATGAAATGTATTATGAAGAGTCAGAGTAAGGGAGTGTAATAATATGGAAAAATCTAAAATTGGCGCAATTTTTAAGAATAATATTCGTCAGTATGCTATGATTATAGCACTTCTGGTTATTGTTGTTCTATTTCAGATATTAACAAAAGGAATACTCCTGTATCCCCAGAATGTGGCCAATCTCATACTGCAAAATGGTTATGTGATAGTACTTGCTATAGGTATGATGTTATGTATACTGACAGGCGGAAATATTGACCTTTCTGTCGGTTCAATAGTTGCTTTTACCGGTGCGATAGCAGGACAATTAATAATCGCAATGAAAATGGATGTATGGTTAGCCATAGTGATCACTATTGCTGCCGGCTTCGCAATTGGTGCGTGGCAGGGATTCTGGATTGCATATATCAGGGTACCTCCGTTTATTGCTACACTTGCAGGTATGCTTATATTCAGGGGACTCACAAATGCCATACTCAGGGGTCTTACGCTTGCTCCGTTTCCGGATAGTTATCTTGTATTAACTGCTGGTTTTGTGAAAGATATATTTAATTTTCCTGATTTAAAACTCAATATTACGTCCCTTGTGGTGGGTGTAATAATTATAATTTCTTATATTTTCTTTTCAATTAAAGATCGTATAAATAAAAGGAAGTATAATTTTGAAGTCACTTCACTACCTTTATTTATACTTCAGATTCTTTTAATTTCTTCCGTTATTATGGTGTTTTTCTACTGGCTTGCACGTTATAAGGGTATGCCGACCGTGCTTGTTCTTATTGGTGTACTTATTATTGGGTATACATTCTTCACGCAGAAGATGGTATTTGGAAGATATATCTATGCAATGGGCGGTAACGAAACAGCGGCACGGCTTTCGGGAATCAATACTAAAAAAGTTTTATTCTTTGCGTATTTGAATATGGGTGTGCTGGCTACAATAACGGGCATTATATTTTCCGCACGTCTTAATGCTGCTTCACCGGTTGCCGGGACTATGTTTGAACTCGATGCAATAGCTGCTTGCTTTATAGGCGGGGCTTCTGCTTATGGCGGAGTGGGAACTATTATTGGTGCTGTAATCGGTGCCCTGGTTATGGGTGTGCTAAACAATGGTATGTCTATAGTCGGTGTTGGTATTGAGTGGCAAGCGGTTATTAAAGGCATGGTATTATTATCAGCAGTTGCGTTTGATGTGTTCTCAAAATCCAGGGCGAAGGCTTAATTTTATCCAGGTAAAAATTGCCCGGATTTATGATATCTTTTATAAAAAAAGATTATTTTTTGACTGGAAATTATTTAGCCTCTTCAAAGACCTTGTTTTGAATACATATGATTAAATAGACAAATAAGTTATGTAATTGGCTTGACTAACAAATGTTTTAACTCTATAATAAATACTAGAGTCAATTTATATAAAAATAATTTACTCAAATAAAACTTTTTAAAATCTGTATTTTATGACTTCTATAAAGAAACAAAAAACTGTTAAACATGCGAACAGGAAAGCAATATTAAATGTTCTTCGCAATTCTGGAGAGATATCGGTAGCAGGCCTTTCCAATGAGGTAAATTTAAGCAAGCAGACTTTGATGAAAATAATGAATTATTATATCAAGAATGGAATGGTTATTATTACAGGCAAGGGAAATTCTACAGAAGAAGGCGGTAAAAAACCAAACATTTATAAATTTAATAAAAATGGTGGTTATGCAATTGGTATGATTATTTCGGCGAATAGATTATTTTCTGTAATTACTGATTTAAAAAGTAATATTCTGGATAAGGTCTCGGTAACTCTGGAAGCCGATGAAGAGTTTGAGAGTGTTCTAAAGAAAATAATTGACTCATATAATTATCTTACAAAAAACCCTGAAATTAAAAAAGAAAGAATTACAGGCCTGGCAATAGGAGCCTATGGTATAACCAATTTCTTCAAAGGAGAAGTTATTTTTTCACCCCATTTTCCATCATGGGGTAAAAATTTGGCTCTGAAAGAAAAAATAAGTGAAAAAATACCAGAGGATATACCTGTAATTGTAGATAACCATTCAAGATTCCAGGTTTTTTCTGAAAAAATCCTGGGTCTTGCGAAAGATAAAAATAGTGTTGTTGCCATACAGGCAGGAAAAGGACTTGTGGCGGGAGTGATAATAGAGAATGAAATTAGAAGGGGTAATCATTCTTTAATCGGGGAAATAGGGCATATGATAATAGATCCCGAAGGAAGAGAAATATGCTCATGCGGAGGCAGGGGCTGCTTTGAAGCAATGGTATCAACCAGTAGAATATTAAGGATGGCAGAAGAGAAATATAATGATTATCCTGATTCCATAATCTTTAAAGATAATGGTCCTGACAGTGTAAATATTTACGATGTGTTTGATGCATCAAATAAAGGAGATAAACTCGCATTGGAGCTTATGGATGATGTAATAAGCTGGTTCGGAATTGGTATATCTAATATTATTCTCATGTATGATCCGCAGGTTATGATCATTCAGGGCATCTTTACGAAAGCAGGAAAATATTTTCTTGAAAATTTAAGAAAAAAGATCAATAAAATTTCCCTATTTTCCATAGAAAGGAAAACTGAAATTAAATATTCCGAGCTTGGTGATACGGCAGGAGCACTGGGAGCAGCATCTTATGTTCTTTCAAAGTGTTTTGAGTAAATCCTTAATGTTAATTTAAAATCATAATAGAGATAGGGGAGGTATATATGAAAAAAAAGGGGAATTTGTCTAAGGTCCAATACAGGCTAAATCTTAAACAAATCTCGGGTGAAATTCATTAAAAATAATTTTACTAAAAGGAGAGGAGTATAATTGGAAAAAATTTTGATTTTAAAAAACATGGGATTTGCACAGGGCCTTTGCAGGCTTAATCTTAAAAAAATCCCGGGTGAAATTCATTAAAAATAATTTTACTAAGAGGAGATGAGACAATTGAAAAAAATATTAATTTTTACTTTAATTGTAGCTTTCATGATTTCAATGTTGTTTCTTGGAACTTCTTG
>JALHTA010000088.1 GCA_022865545.1 Actinomycetota bacterium
AAATAGAACATTACACCAATAATAGGAAATTTTGTTTCACTCACCCATTGTAAAAATGCTTTAACTCCATTTTTGGTATTGCTATCAATGACATATATGACTGCGATCTTCTGGTTCTGATTCTCGCGGACTGCATGCTCGACTTGATTGAAATGATTGCCCCGCCTTAATTCGAAGGTATCAGGAAGTCCGTCTATACTGACCCAAATGAGATCAGCCGGGATGTCGAGTCCGAGTGTTCCATTTGTATAAACGTGTACATGAAAAAAACCTATCTGTTTTGCCCGATTAACAGCATCCTTCAGAGTATGCACTCCATCACGCCACAGCATCGGTTCTCCACCGCTAAAGTACAATTCACGGAATCCGCGCTTCCATGCATTCCTCATAGTGTCGACAAGCTGGCTCCATGTCATGTCAGGACGACCGGTATTTGAAACCTTACACCCAAGGCATTCAAGGTTGCAGCGATCAGTCACTGCAATACCATAGAAGAGCGGTTCCAGATGTCGCAGTACAAGAAAGCGCCAGGCAAATAAGGCATAAAATCGAACTTTTTCCCACCTGGTTACGCTAAACCCGATATGAACATCTTTACTGCTCAATTGTTAGTTTCTAGATTACATTGCTAATTTACTTTATAATGATCAGAAATTCTACCCCTTTTACCCAATATTGAGTGAACTTTTTCCATTTCATCAGGAATAGCGATCTTCTGAGGACACTTTTCCAGGCATTTATTGCACTTCGTACACATTGATGCATTCCCATTTGGGTTTTCCCTGTCAAGCTTCCCTTTAGAACCCGCAAGGTTTTTATATCCCCTTCTGGTCAGCCAACTCCTGAACTTGCTAGTATCTATATAAGCATCATTTAAGATGGCAAAATTCTGTGGGATATTTACACCTGAAGGACAGGGCATGCAGTATTCGCATGCGGTACAGGGAACCAGTATTTTATCCTGGTAAGCCTTAGCAAGCCTGATTATTGTCTCTTCATCCTCTTCGCTTAAAGTATTGATTCCCGAACGGTCAGCAATCTCCGAGTTCTGGTCTACCATCTGCATGGACCCCATTCCACTTATTACTACCCCGACTTCAGGACGGTTCCAGAGAAATTGAAGTGCCCATTCAACTGGTGACTTCTTGCTCTTTGCAGATCTCATTATCTCAAGCGCCTCAGCAGGAGGATTTACCAACCTGCCTCCTTTTAATGGTTCCATCACAACCACGGCAATACCTTTGGAATGCGCATAGACCAGTCCATCTGTTTTAGCCTGGAAATTAGTATCCATATAATTATATTGTATCTGTGCAATATCCCAATCATAATAATCGATTATTTCTTTAAAGACCGGGTACGTATCATGAAATGAAAAACCTATATGCTTGATCAGTCCTTTGTCTTTTGCCTTTTCCATCTTTTCTATAAGACCCAGGTCCTTCATCTTATTAAATGTACCGTTGTTCAACCCATGGAAAAGATATCCATCAATATAATCTGTTTTGAGCCTTTTAAGCTGCCTGTTTAGATAGGTATCAAAATCTTCTGTCTTCCTGACTATCTGGATGGGTAATTTTGTTACAAGATGCACTTTATCGCGGTAGCTGCCTTTGAGTGCTTTTCCGAGTATCTTCTCGCTGTCTCCCAGATGATAAAACCAGGCAGTATCAATATAGTTTATCCCAAGATCGACGCCATGCTTTATTAACTTTATTGATGATTCAGTATCGGCTCTCAAACGGTTAAGCCTTCTTGAAGGCAATCTCATACAACCAAAACCCAGCGCTGATACTTCCCAATCAAGTGATCCCATTTTTCTATACTTCATATTAACTATTGGCCCTTTCTCTATAAATTCATTAATATAGTATATTATATCAAGTATTAAAAACATCCAAATTTTAGGGTATTTATTTGCCCATAATTTATTCTTTTCAGTAAAAAGGTCCTCTAATCGGTTTAATAAAACTTTTCCCAATCGAATAAGAACGGTATAATAGCCATTAATTATTTAAGCATACAAAGAAACAAGAAGAAAAAAAGCACAGTCAAATAGACCCGGACTGATATGGATTTATTAACTTTTATATTCCTTATTTTATTTTAATTATTTATGTAATAATTAGGTAAATTCTAAAAAAGCTTTATTAGATGAAAGAGGCATTAAGATGAAAATAAATATTATTTATGAATCCCAATTTGGTAATGGCAAAAAGGTAGTCGAGGAACTTACGGTTATCCTGGAGGAAAATGGGCAGGATGTTGATTTATTTCCGGTTGCGGAAACAAAGCCCAATGAACTTCCACCAGCAGACCTGTATATTTTTAGTTCACCTACGCGTAAATTCATGCTTCCCCGCAATATGGGAAGGTTTATTAAAGAATTTATTCCACCATCAGAAAATACAAAGTATGCTCTTATGACGACATATATGGACCCCAGGACTATTGCTCTCAAGAAAATGGAAGCCCTTATGAAGAAGAAAGAGATAAAAAAAGCTGCTGATGATTTTAAAATAAAAATATTGGGTCTAAAGGGTCCATTGGAAGATGGTTATAGCGATGGACTTAATAAATTTGCTGACGAGCTTATTAAATAATCAATGATTATAAACCTAAAGAGCAATAGGGTTTTAAATATTACAAGCATAATACATAAATATTTTTTTACAGGTCTTATTCTGAAGTGTATTCGTGTATTTCTATCTCCCCATTAAGGCCCAGAACTACTCCGTCTGCCATTGCCTGGAGTTCATCTTCTCCTGGATAGATGAATATATTGCTAGTTAGAAATTTTATACTTGACCTTATAATAGAAGTAAAAGTTTTAGAATATGCAAGTCCCCCTGTTATTGCTATTCCATCCACTTCTCCGGCCACCGGTGCTGCAAGAGCTGCAATTGATTTGGAGATCTTATATGCCATTGCGTCGATTACCAGATTTACCTTCTTATTATTTCCTTTTACATAATTTTCCATTACTTCCTGGAAATCATTTGTCCCAAGATATGCAAACATACCTCCCTGTCCGTAGAGCATTTTAAGAGCGTCCTGGAAATCTAGTTTATTTTCAAAGGCATATTTCAAAAATGTTCCTGCGGGAAGCCCTCCGGACCTCTCGGGGCTAAAAGGACCTTCCCCGGCTATAGCATTATTAACATCTACTATTTTTCCTTTCTTATGTAATCCCACGGATATTCCTGATCCAAGATGAGCCACTATAAGGTTTAAATCCTCATATCGTCTTCCAATATCTGTTGATGCTCTCCTTGCAACGCTCTTCTGGTTCAGCGCATGGAAAGCACTTACCTTATGGATCTCCGGATGGCCGGTTATCCTTACAAGAGGTTCGAGTTCATCTACACAGACAGGGTCGAGGATATAGGCCTTTTTACCATATTTGGAGGCAATTCTCTGGGCTATCAGCGCTCCAAGATTAGAGCTGTGTTCACCATATTTTGCGGACCTTAAATCTCCTATCATTTCCTCATTTACCATATAGAGACCGCTTTCCAGAGGTTTAAGCAGACCGCCTCTTCCAATAAAATGATCTATATCTGAAGTTCGGATACTATTATCCCTTAGAAAGGCACCAATAGCTTTGGACCTGAACTCCAACTGGTCCAGGATATTTGGAAACACTTCAAGATCTTTTTTATCGTGTCTT
>JALHTA010000089.1 GCA_022865545.1 Actinomycetota bacterium
AGGCATCCACCAGGTACGCCAAACAAATAGAGAGCATCGGGTTTTCTTTCTAAATCTTTGTCATTTGCCAGTTCAAAAAGATTGCTCAATGAAAAACCAAGTTCAAAAAATTTATTATGAAAATAAACATGGATAAGAAGTTTACCTACTTTTGCAGGATAGCAGAGCCATTCATCTTTTTTTATACTAATTAATTCAAAAGGATTTTGATCTACTTTTTTAAATTGTCCGGTTCTTTTATTCATAGGAGGATTCAGGACCAGTGGAGGGTACATAAGAACCTGTCGTATTGCAGGAACATCGTTTAGTTGATCGTATTGCGCCTGTGGGAATAAAATAGCTCCTGGGGCTACAATTGCTGCAATCTCTGAACCTGCACTAACCTGCCGGTAAACTCTTGGATGATCTCCTGTAATATTTTCCTGGATATTCCTATAAGTAAATCTAACAAGGTGAGTTAATTTTTCGATAGTTTCATTAAATGTTCTATAAGGTCTTTTATCTAATGTATCAAGGTCTGAATCACAAATAACATACCTGTCAAAACTTCTCCAATAATTATATAAATATTCAATAAAATCATTAAACAAATTGATATCTTTTATAAATATTTCTGAATCTTTTAGGATTCCAGGGATTAATGAAACCGGAAGTCTTATAAGATATTTTAAAGTATCTGCAAGAAGAGTGATTTTATCTTCGTTTATGCTTTCACTACCAAAAATGTCCAGTAAAGCAGAATTCCTTCTTGAAAGATTTTTAATGCATCTTTTCAAGATTTCAAGAAATAACTCGCTTTCTATAAGCTCTTCAGGAGTTTCACACAATCGCTTATTTATTTTGATTATTACTTTTTTCTCAAATATTTTGCTTGAATAATTTTTCATCTTTTTATATTCACCTGATTTTTATAACGTCTTTGGTAAAATAGACATTCTACACAAAGTATTTTAACAATTTAGTATTTTATTGCTTATGAACAAAAAGTTACTATATCATTTAGAGATTAAAATCTATCTAATGTGTGGAAAAAAATCAACATCATTTATAAAATAGTTTTTTAAATCTAATTATTTCCTTCAATATCTGGTTCGAAATTTGTTACTTGGGGTTACCAAAATATATTTATTTTCTATCCAGACAATTTTTTATTGCAATTTTTATATTAAAGTTTAAAATAATCTATAGAATACTATAGTAGACTATTGTTTAATATTAATATATAGCAGCGGGGAATCATTATGGTAACTACAATTCAAGTAAGTGAGGAATTAAAAAAAGAATTGTCCAAAAAGAAATTTTCAAATAGGGAAACTTATGAAAGTGTTATCTGGGATCTTTTAGAGGATACAATAGAATTAAATGAGAGGACAAAAAAAGAATTGGAAGAGTCTAGAGAAGAGATTAGAACAGGAAAAGTCTACACTCTTGGTCAAGTAAAAAAAGAGTTAAAAATAAAATAAAACTGGTGATTTAATTGTATGAAATTATCTTCTCTCAAAAGGCTGGGAAACAACTATTTAAATTAGAAAAGAATATCCAAGAAAGAATCATTACTGCCCTGGAAAGAATCAGGATAAGGCCTGAAGCTTACATCATTAAACTTGTTGGAGATCCTGGTTATAAATTGAGAGTTGGAGATTATAGATTAATAATGGATATAGATAATAATAATTTACTTATTCTTATCATCAAAGTTGGGCATAGAAAAAACATTTATAAATGATAAGTCAGGAGTTTTTTAAGATAAGTCGGCAATTGGAGCCGATGACCGGACTTGAACCAGCAACCTGCTCATTACGAATGAGCTGCTCTACCAGTTGAGCTACATCGGCATAAGTTTGTTAGCGCACTTATCATGGATTTGAAAAACCTGGCCAAAGACTACTATCTTAAGAATTCTCTTTATTCTTCTTTTTATTAGAAGGTTCGTCACTGCCGCTTTTATCTGTCCTATCTGTATCCTTCTTTATCATTTCAGAATTTGCTCTTCCTCTGGCTCCTGCTGGCCTGGCTCTTGGATCACTTGTCCTTTTCTTAGCTGACTTGCCTGCACCCTGGTTCCTTCCATCTGGAGAGCCTCCATTTCCCTGGCCCTCTCCGCCTTCGGTTTTATCAGCCATCTCCTGAATCTTCACATAATCCATATTGGGTTCGCCATATTCATCAAGCTCGACTCTTTCTTTGGTCACCTCGACCTCGGCATAAGGTATGGACTTTCTGGTATGATTCTCCAAATATACGACAAGAGATTCTTTTAGGGGTTCATAACCGCAGACTATTCCGCATCCATGGCATGACTTTACCTTTATGCCTCTCTCGGGTGCATTATCAACAAAGTCCTGGTATGACTCATGTTCATATTTTAGGCAGCACATAAGTCTCCCGCAGATCCCTGAGATCTTAAGCGGATTGAGTGGAAGATTCTGGTCCTTTGCCATTTTAATAGATATGGATTCAAAATCAGTAAGGAAACTCTTACAGCAGAGATTCCTGCCACAGGGACCCAGTCCCCCTATTATCTTGGCTTCATCCCTTACACCTATCTGCCGGAGTTCTATCCTTATCTTAAAATGGGAAGCAAGTTCTTTGACCATCTCCCTGAAATCGACCCTCTTCTCAGCAGTGAAGAAAAATATCATCTTGCTTTTATCAAACAGCACATGGACATCCACAAGCTTCATGCTGAGCCCGTGTTTTTTTGTCATTTCACTAAATTTGCTATATCCTTCTTTTCCCTTGGTCCTGTTTAGCTCGTCTACAGAAAGGTCATAATAAGTGGCCTTTCTGACTATTTTATTTAAGGGAGCAGTTATATCCTGCTCTTTTATCTCTACCGTGGGTACAGCGACTTCACCGATCTCAAGGGCATCTTCCATATGGCAGATAACCCTGTCACCCACTTCTACTTTTATTCCTGCAGGATCAAAGTAATGGACATTATCATTTTTCTTAAAACTAATTCCAATTATAAAAGCCATCCGGCCTCACCTCTCAAGTATTAATCCGTCAACATTCAAGAAAATATTATCAAGAGCCAGTTCCGGATTTATCGAATATCCAAGATATGCCCTGTTTCCTTCTATTGCTTCAAGCAATTTGATGATCTCCTTGATCTTGACATTCCTAATCTTATTATTAATGAAAGAATAGTTGTTTTTAAAATTCAAATTTTCCTGGCTTGCACCGAGCCTTACAGTAATAATATCTTCAAGCCAGGCTGATATTATATCAAAAACCCTGCTTATCCCCAACTTTTTAAATTTTGCCAGTTTCCTCTTATGTTTGGATTTTAAAATAGACTGGTATTTCTTAAGATCATTTTTTTCATAGTCCCTATTATCTATCCTTTCCAGTTCCATTTCCAACGAAGAGCGTATCCCTGCTTCCATCTTCCTGAGTATTTCAAGGACCTTTAATGATAAATCAAGTGTATCATGGTTTATTTTCTTATCTACCAGTATGCTTTTAAGGCCTTCGTCCAGGTATTTTTCAAGTATTTTAAATTCCGTCTGCTTTGACCGGCCGTCTTCAAATTCAAAATTCCATGAATACACGAGACATCTGGATATTATTGTCGGGAGCATGACTGACATATCTTCTGAAAGTAAAATAAATACAGATCTTTCATCTGGAGGATCTTCAAGCGTCTTAAGCAGCCTATTGGCAGCCTCTCTATTCATCAGTTCCGATTCCCTGATTATGCAGATCTTCCTGCCTGGGCCATAGGCACTCATGCTCATAAATCTCTGAAGGGCGGCGATCTCCTCTATCCGCAAAATATTCCCCTCAGACTCAACTACCAATATATTGGAATTGACACCCTTTATGATCCCCCGGCATACCTCACAATTGCCGCAGCCTCCCTCAGTGCAGTTTATGGAAGCCGCAAATGAGAGTGCAAGCTTATATAATTGATCTGTATTGTTTCCAGAAAAAAGATAGGCATGTGAGATACTGTCCGTTTCCACCATTGCAGAAAGAAGCCTGGTATTAGATTGGTTCATATTGTCATCTATTAGAAATTCCAGTTCCTGAAAAAGCCTCATAGTTTATCCAGTTCCCTGTCTATTCTTTCTTTGATCTGGCCGAATATTTTCTTAATATCCTGTTTGCCATCGACAAGTATTATGCGGTCACTGTATTTTCGTGAAAGCTCAAGGTATCCTTCATATATGCTTTGTTTGAATTTATCTTCTTCACTCTCTATCCTGTCCCTGCTCTTTGAGGATCCTGAAAGCCTTTCTTCACCACCGTCGACATCTACTGAAAGCAGGAAGGTCAGGTCCGGGACGATCCCATCAGTTGCCCAAAGGCTGAGTTCCATGATCTTTTCCACACCCAGTCCCCTGGCTATTCCCTGATATACAATAGTCGAATCGAAAAACCTGTCACATATTATTATTTTCCCTCTACCAAGTGCCGGCCCGATGACTTTTGAGACAAGCTCTGCACGGGAGGCTTCAAAAAGAAAGGTCTCTGCCTTATGGGACATGCCCGCATTTTCCCGGTCCAGCAGCATATGCCTTATCTTATCTCCCAGGGCAGTTCCCCCAGGCTCTATAGCTGTTATTACCTCGAGGCCCTTTCTCTTCAAATAGTCACTTAGCAGTGCTATCTGGGTAGTCTTACCCGAGCCGTCCAGCCCCTCAAATGTTATAAAGAGTCCCTTCACAATAATCTTTCACAGTCCCTAAAATTATTAACTTTTTTTATTTTTTAGATGTTGCGCTGTCTGATACATAAATGCTTCCAGCCGAGTCTCTGTGGTACCCTGCTCCAGTCCGTCAAAAGCAAGATTGAGCCATGGGATGCGGTAGTCTTCCTTGATGCTCTTCGATATTGCACTTACAATATTTCCAGGTATGCATGTAAAGGGAAGTACATTTATTATTCCGTTGGCCCCATTCTTTATCCATTCAACTGATTTGCCCACTGAAAGGGCGGCCTCGCCAAACCACTTTATTATATATGGTTCTGCGTTTTCCCAGACCTGGTATATATCATTTTCCTCTTCCTCTCTTAAGAATCCTCTAAGCGGCTTTTCCAATTTTTGGCGGCTATGAATAAGGTAGCGGTTCATCATCCGGTTTGACACATAAAACCTGACTCCGCTAATAAGACCGGTCAGGATCTCGCCGAAGTTTTCAGTTGTCTTTGTAAGCTCCGAGCCATTACCATGGGGTGAGAAATATTTGATAAGCTTATAATATAAGTCGGTCTGTTTTGTTATTATATCTATCTTTCTTGTAGCAGTAGTATGGTCGGGCCATTCACCGATGGTAGGTATCTCCACTTCCCCGCCAAGGGCTTCCACGCTCCTTATTATCTCATTATTGCTATAAGGGTGATTCCTGACAAATATTTCACCCACTATCCCTATAAGGGGTCTCTCTTTCCTATCTGTCGGAACAGCCTCAAACTCAATTCTTGCATCAGCAAGGATCAGGGCCAGTCTGTCAAGCATACCCCTTAATGGATCGTTCTCAACGGAGAGGCACACCTTTTCCACATACTTTTCATATATTTTTTCTGTAAGACCTCTTTCCCTCTCATAGGGCCTGGTCTGCCTGAGGGCCTTATTGAGGTAATCGACAGTATTTATGCCAAAGACACCTTTTAAGAGAAGTTCAAAACCTTTCCTTCCCTGCATATCATATTCCTTATAGAATTGGCTGTTCTCTGGAGCGCCGGGAGCGATTATCGGGACATCATAATAGCCGAGTTCGCGTATTATTATTTTTTGCATCTTATTATATTGACCAAAACGGCAGGGTCCATTGGTCTGGGGCATCAGAAATGCAGCCTTTTTCGGATCAGTGTTCTTAAGAGTTTTTATTATATCCCCGGTCGTTATAATAAAGGGATAACATTCCTTTCCAAGAGTATACCTGCGCCCCCATTTAAGTGTTTCATCATCAGAGTGAAGCATTTCAGCATTGATTCCCGCAGAGCGGAAAGCATGCTTTAATACTACTGCGGAATCACTCATGAAGGGTATATATATGGTCCTTCCCTGGCTCTTTTTGAAAGTAGCTTCAGGAAAGACGGATCCCTTTCCATTATCTCCGCCAGCCGGGAGTCCCTCACTTATGAATCCGCCCTGCAGGAGGCTGTCCTGTCCTTCGGCTCCACCGGTTACGGTTTCTCCGGCAGCTATGCTGCCGCCGCTTAATTTATCAGACATCCCCTGCTCCCCGGCGGTGCCTTTATCCTGCACTGCTTCGGACCGGATCTTTTTATCTTTTTCTTTATTTTTTATATTCCTGAGGGAATCTATAAATGCTTCACACCTCGTGATCACACCGGCACCTGCAGAATGTTCATCTACTTCAAGTTTTAGGAACGGCCTGTCCATTGCCCTTTCAAAATACTGGAGTATGAAGGAATCCGGACCGCATCCGAAATTCGTTATATATGTAGGGTAAAGTCTCGGGTCCTTTTTGATTATCTCTGCCGCACTCATTATCCTGTCCCCGAATTCCCAGTAAAGATTCGGCCAGTCCTCTGAAAGGTCTACTTTACCGACCGGCAGGAAATCAAGAGGTAATACCTTTAAACCAAGTCCTCTTAGTTTCTTTGGCACATCCATACTGATAGCACTATCACAACTATTATATGAACGGCTGGAAATGACTATAGCGGTCTCGTCTTTTCCCAGTTCCGATAGTATTTTACCGCCCAATGCCTTTACGCTTGAGTAGAAATCACTCTGGGCTTTATAGGCTTTCTTTGTAGCCGCTCTTATATCTTTTATGTTTTTCCCGAGGTCCCTGCCGAGCCCTGCGAGCTGCTTTTCCTGTGCATATTCTTTAAATGAGAAATTAAGGATGGGTGCAAGCATCTTCACATCACCAAGGTCCATTGCAGCTTTGACTATTGACCATGTACCCTGTATGAACGGACATGGATAGCTTCCGGTCCTGTCTCCCTTAATATTATTCTTTTTTGTCGGCATATCCCTTGTTGTCGGCAGAAAAATATAGTCGACATTCTTATCAAGCAGATTTTTAACATGTCCCATCGTAGCTTTCATCGGGAAACATGTCTCTGCAACTGAAAGCTGTACACCATCATTTATGATCTTTTTATTGGTCTTATCAGACAGGACAAAATCAAATCCAAGTTCGGTAAAGAATGCCTTCCAGAAAGGATAGAACTCAAAAGTAAGCATGGCATAAGGCATCCCTATTTTTTTGATATCCGCATTTTTACCATTGCCGCCCGGACCGTTTACTGCCGGAGTATATGAATTCATCAGCAGCTCTTCCCTCATTTCAAAATAATCCGGGGTTTTACTGATTTTTTCACTGCTTTTTTCATATCTTTCACACCTGCCACCATAAAAAAGTAGAGGACGTCCCGTAATTGATATTTTCTTTATCTCGCAATTATTGGGACATTTTTTGCATTCAAATGAACTTTGAGAATACTGTATATGGGGTATCTCATCAAAACCCCTGAAATCAGTCAGAATTTTCTTTGCCTCGACCTCCTGCATCGCCCGGATAGCGGCACCTATGGCACCGGTGACCTCATGGTTTGGCGGAACTATTATCTGGCTTGAAGTATATTTTTCAAAAGCTGCTACTACAGAACGGTTGAATGCAACCGCGCCCTGGAAAAAGATCTTATTTCCTATCTTCTTCCTGCCTACTACACGGTTTATATAATTTGCTACTATTGAATATGCCAACCCCCCAAGAAGGTCCTCTATTTTGGCACCTTTCTGGTAATGAGAGTAGACATTTGTCTCCATAAATACTGTACATCGCTCACCAAGGTTTAAAGGGTTCTTCGAACCAAGGGCAATGTCTCCGAAATCTTCTATCTTTATATCAAATCTTTCTGACTGTTCTTCCAGAAATGATCCTGTCCCGGCTGCACAGACCTTATTCATCTCAAAATCGACTACAACACCGTCTTCAAGGGAAATAAATTTTGAATCCTGGCCGCCTATTTCAAATATAGTGTCTACTTCATGGTCTATATCAGCTGCTGCAGTAGCCTGGGCGGTTATCTCATTTATTACGATGTCAGCTCCCACAAAGTCACCTATCAGGTACCTTCCGGACCCGGTGGTCCCGACGCCCTTTACAACTACTTTGTCCTTGATCTGGTTTCCTATATCCTCAATACCTTTCCTTACAGCTTCTATGGGTCTTCCGGCTGTCCTTAAGTATTCCTTTGCTATCAGCTTCCTATTGCTATCAATGGCTACGACATTTGTGGAAATGGAGCCTACATCTATACCGATATATGCTTCTATCTTTCCTTCTCCCGGTCCGTATGAATATTTTTCACC
>JALHTA010000010.1 GCA_022865545.1 Actinomycetota bacterium
AAGAAAAAACAAGCTCGCTTTCAATAATGCCAAGAGTATAAAAAAAGACAATAGCAGCGATATGGTAATCATTGACAGAAAACGGCAAATGATAAAAATAAAAGAGATTATCGAAAACCATGAAAATATTGAGACCAGGCAGGGTCTTGTAATAGAATTAATTTTCGATGATAGTATCTATCATACAGTAACAAACGACGGTACTACATATAAAAGCAAAGCCATTATATTAGCTCCCGGAACTTTTTTTGATTCAATAATATTCTGGGGATCTTATTGTATTGCTGCTGGAAGACCAGGAGAGATAGCGTCAAAAAGACTTTTGAGAAATCTTATTAAAACCGGTTTTGAATTTGTAGAAGCGAAAGTATATTCTGGACCTAGAATTGACGGAAGAACCCTGGACCTAAATAAATATATTAGAAACAAGGAAAGCCATAAACTAAATATAATCCCGGAAGGAAAAGAGACAAGCGAGTTGTATGTTGCTGGAGTTATGACTGCTAATAGTGAGGAAGAACAGTTAAAAACATTAAGGGAGATAAAAGGCCTGGAAAATGTAATAATTACAAGGCCAGGATATGGTATTAAATATAATGTCCTCTCCCCGCTCCAAATAAATAAAAACCTTGAAAGCAAAATATTCCCAGGTCTATTTTTTTGTGGAAGGATAAATGGTCTGTCGGAGTATGAGTCTACTGCGGCTCAGGGATATCTTGCAGGAGTAAACGCATTTAATAAAATATAATAATAAATATAATATTGTTTCACGTGAAACACTCAAAAGATAAGAGATGAAAAGAATAGAAAATAGTTATGAAATTATAATTGTAGGAGCAGGACATGCAGGTTGTGAGGCGGCACTTGCGTCTGCAAGGATGGGACTTCAGACATTACTCCTAACTATAAATATAGATAAAACTGCCTTAATGCCATGCAATCCAGCAATTGGAGGACTGGGAAAAAGTCAGCTTGTAAGAGAGCTAGATGCAATGGGCGGCCAAATGGGAAAAGCTGCAAATAGGACACTTCTCCAGATAAAGACCCTTAATAGTAGTAAGGGTCCTGCTGTTCAGGCCCTGAGAGCCCAGATAGATAAAAAGGAATATGAAATAGAGATGAAGAAAGTCCTCGAAAATACTGAAAATCTTATTTTAAAACAGGGAACTGTAGAAAAGGTAATAGTAGAGGAAAATGAAATCAGGGGAGTCGCCCTGGAAAGCGGACCGGTTTTTCAGTCAAAAGCAGTAATTATAGCAACAGGAACATTTTTAAGGGGACGAATAATAATAGGGAATAAGGACTATAATGCAGGAAGAATGGGAGAGTATCCCTCAATGAAACTTACAGGAAACCTAAAAGCTATTGGTTTTAAGATCGATAGGTTTCAGACAGCGACCCCCCCCAGAGTAGACAGGCGTACAATTGATTTCAAGAGATTAAGACTCCAGGAAGGTGACAGCAAGCCAGTTAGTTTTTCTTTTTGGGATGCAGAAAAAATACATGAAAATATTCCCTGCTACCTCACATACACAAATAAAAATACACATAATACAATTGCAGAAAACATAGAACATTCACCAATAAAAAGCGGAATGGTTGACACACACGGCCCCAGACACTGTCCTTCTATTGACAGGAAAGTAATTAATTTCCCTGACAAAACAAGACATCCGATATTTATTGAACCTGAAGGAAGAAACACAAATGAGACATATCTTCAAGGCCTTACAACAAGTATGCCCGCTGGGATACAGCAAAAGATAGTAAATACAGTTGAAGGACTTGAGGATGCAAGAATAATTAAACCCGGGTATGCAGTAGAATATGATTATATACTTCCTGATCAGCTTAATTTTACGATGGAGTCTAAAATTATCCAGGGACTTTATTTTGCAGGACAGGTAAACGGAACATCTGGATATGAAGAAGCAGCGGCACAGGGATTTGTAGCCGGAGTGAATGCTTCCTTGAAAATAAATAAAAAAGAGCCCCTGTTACTTACAAGAGATAATAGCTATATAGGAGTATTGATAGACGATCTTCTTACAAAAAAACTATTTGAGCCTTATAGGATGTATACATCAAGAGCAGAGTACAGGCTAGTTTTAAGATCAGATAATGCTGACCGGAGATTATCAGAAATAGGATTAAAAATAGGGTTAATATCAGAAGAAATGTATAGCAGTGTTAAAAAAAGGCAAAAAGAAATAAATGAAGTTATTGAGCAACTTAAGTGCGAAAAGATAAATCCAGGCAGTAAAATAAATAAAATACTTTCAAACATAAATACGAGCACCATTGATAGTCCCACTGCACTTCACCAACTACTAAAAAGACCGGAAGTAAACATTGATGCATTGATAAGTAGTTTTTTCAAAAAAGGTCTTAATTATGATAGGAAGGTGCTTAAACAGGTAGAAATTGAAATAAAATATAAAGGATATATAAACCGGCAGCTTACTGAAATTAAAAAATTATCAGGAATTGAAAAATATATACTGCCGCAAGTATTTGACTATTTTTCAATTTCTGGACTTACTTATGAAGCCCGTGAAAAATTAAGCATGGTAAAACCTAATACGCTGGGCCAGGCTTCAAGAATAGCAGGAGTCTCGCCTGCCGATATATCAGTTCTCATAATGGTGCTAAAACAGAGAACAGGGAAGACATTATGATTTTAGAACAAAAAAAGGCGCTTTATGAATATC
This sequence comes from Actinomycetota bacterium, assembly GCA_022865545.1. Lineage (GTDB taxonomy): Bacteria > Actinomycetota > Humimicrobiia > Humimicrobiales > Humimicrobiaceae > M55B120. The sequence goes on from JALHTA010000010.1 coordinate 2,712, forward strand.
TTGGAAAGACAGGTATTAATAATGACAGTGAAAAGATAGATAAGGTTATAAACTACCTGGAAATTGTATACGAAAAAAATAAAGTGATTAATCTTATAGGTACAAAAAAAAAGGAAGATATTTTTATCAAGCATATACTGGACTCACTTTCAATATTCAATATAAAAATATTGAAGGAAGGAGAGCTCCAAGAAAAAAAGATTATAGATATAGGAACCGGTGGAGGACTGCCAGGGATACCCATCTCTATATTTTTACCAGAGTCAAAAATATTTCTGGTTGATAAATCAAAGAAAAAAACTGACTTCCTAAGGGAAACAATAGAAAAACTTGATCTTAAAAATATAATAGTCATTACAGATAGGGCGGAAGAGCTTTCCAGAAAAGCCAGTTTTAGGGAAGAGTTTGATATAGTCATTGCCAGGGCCGTTACAAAATTTAATATTCTTTTAGAAATAGCCATTCCATTTTGCACCATAAATGGTAAAATTATATTTTATAAGAGCAAGAAAGTATTTGAGGAAATAAAGGAGCACAGTGAGGCAATGTCCAAACTTGGAGGAGAGTTCGAGGAGCTATATGATGTTGAAGTCCCGGACCTTGAGGGGTTTAGGACTTTTTTAATTCTCAAAAAAGAGAAACGGACTCCTTTAAAATACCCAAGGAATTTTGCCCTGATTAAGAAAAAGCCTTTATAGAAAATCATAAATTGTACATATAGCAAAATGTACAAAAACATAAATATAGGATGGCAGATAAATGGAAATAATGGAAAAAATATTTAAGAAAAAAAGTAAAGATAATAAAAAATTCCTTAATAGAGTGATAGCAATAACCAATCAAAAAGGTGGTGTGGGCAAAAGCACGACAGCGGTGAACATATCTGCATACCTTAGCTCATATGGATATGAAACATTGATAATAGACCTTGACCCTCAGAGCAATTCGACAAGCGGAATGGGAATAAATCCTGGAAGCGTTGTTAAGTCCATATATGATGTTATTATTATTGATGCTGATCCGCATGAAGTTATTATCGATACTGCTTATAAAAACCTTAGGATTCTTCCTTCATCAATACAGCTTGCAGGCGCTGAGGTAGAGCTTGTCTCCAGCCTTAAAAGGGAATACCGCCTCAAGGAAGCTGTGAATAAAATTGAGGAAGAATATGATTTTATAATCATTGACTGCCCCCCCGCGCTCGGACTTCTTACAATAAATGCACTCAGTGCTGCAAAGGAAGTGATCATACCGATCCAATGTGAGTATTATGCACTTGAAGGATTGGGACAGTTATTAAATACGATAGATCTTGTAAAGAAAAACCTTAATGAGGATTTAAAAATAAGTGGTGCGGTTATGACAATGTATGATTCTAGAACAAAGCTAGGGGATCAGGTCATAGAGGAAGTCAAAAATCATTTTTCTAATAAAGTATATAAGACGATAATACCGAGAAATATCAGGCTCAGCGAAGCTCCCAGCCATGGCAAACCCATAATAGATTATGATCCGGAGTGCAGGGGAGCAGAGGCATATAATAATTTTACAAAGGAAGTGATAGACAATGGCTAGAAGAGGATTAGGAAGAGGACTTGGCGCATTGATACCAAGCGCAGATAAGACCAGGGAAGAAGGTCCAAAAAAAGAAAGAGTCATGGAGCTTTTACTGGATGATATAGTCCCGAATAAAAATCAACCAAGGTCCAAGTTTAAAGATGAGACCCTGGACGAACTAGCCGAATCAATAAAAGAGTTTGGGGTGCTTCAACCGATAATCGTTAGAATTATTGAAGGGGAAGATAAATACGAGATAATAGCCGGAGAGAGAAGATACAGGGCTACCAAAAAAAACGGTATTAGTACGATACCAGCACTTGTGGTTGAAAAAGTAACTGATACAGCAGCCCTGGAAATGGCACTTATAGAAAATATTCACAGGGATGATCTATCTCCAATGGAACAAGCTTACTGCTATAAGCAGCTTATTGATGAATTTGAGATAACTCATCAGGAGATGTCAAAAAGAATAGGCAAGAGCAGGACAGCTATAACCAATATTTTGAGACTCCTTACCCTTCCGCTGGAGGTTCAAAAGATGCTGGATGTTGACAGCATAAGCGAGGGCCATGCAAGGGCGCTTCTTGGACTGGGAAGCAAAGAAGAACAAATAAGAATAGGTAAGAAAATTGCTGAAAAGGGAATGAGTGTAAGAGAAGTAGAAAAACTAGTTGATAGGCAAAAACAAACCCTTGATACAACAAACGAGAGGAAAGCCCTGCAATTCAATAAGATCCCAAGAATAACTGAGCAATTAAGTACGCACCTCGAAACACAAGTAAGGATAAATATTGGAAAGAAAAAAGGAAAGATCGAGATAGAGTTTGACAATATAAAAGAACTTGAAAGAGTGGTGGGAAAAATAATTGGATAAAAAACCTCCGTGGTTAAAGAAAAAGATAGGTCTTGATAATAAAAACATATCAGCCATAAAAAACCTTATAGATTCTTCATGTCTTCATACTGTTTGCCAGAGTGCAAAATGCCCCAATATATTTGAATGCTTTAGCAAGCGCACCGCAACCTTTATGCTGATGGGGGACAGGTGCACGAGAAATTGCGGATTTTGTGGAGTGAAGAGCGGCAGGCCACTTCCACTTGATAGGGATGAACCTAAAAAAATAGCATCGGCCATAAAGGAAATGGACCTCCTCTATGCAGTTATAACATCTGTTACAAGAGATGATCTTGATGATGGGGGAGCCTCACATTTTGCCGAAACCGTAAAAGCTATAAAAAAACTAAATCCTGATACAAGAGTAGAATGCCTGGTGCCTGATTTTGGAGGAAATAAAAAGAATCTGGAGACCTTATTATTAGAGGAACTGGATGTCCTAAACCATAATATAGAGACAGTTGAATCTAACTATAGTAAAGCAAGGAGCAGTGCAGATTATGAGCGTTCTCTGAAGCTGCTTAAAAGGGCAAAAGAGATAAGACCTGATATTTATACCAAATCGGGATTTATGCTGGGGCTTGGTGAAAGCAAGGAACAGATATTAAAATTATTAGAAGATCTCAAAAAGAATAAAGTAGATATTATTACAATAGGACAATACTTAAGTCCTTCAGAAGACAATATAGCTATATCAAAATACTATACACCGGAAGAATTTAAAGAAATTGAAAAAACCGCTAGAAAATTCGGATTTAGGGCGGTTGCGGCAGGTCCCTTTGTCCGCTCTTCATATGGGGCGGAACTAGTGCTCGATAAGGCTTTGGAAAATAAATAATACACAATGAAGAGTAAGAAATGGGTAATAAAGCTGTATTTTTAGACAGGGATGGGACCATCATCAAGGATAATGGATATATTGGGAATTTAAATGATATAGAGTTCTATTCTTTTACAACCAGAGCACTAAAGCTTTTACAGGAAGAGTTTTTATTATTTATTGTTACCAATCAGTCCGGCATAGGAAAAGGTCTGGTAAGAGAAAAGGATGTAGAAAACTTAAATGACTACATTTTAAGCTATTTAAGTGAGAATGAAATCAAAATAGAAGAACTCTTTTACTGCCCCCACAAGACAGAAGACGGATGTAATTGTAAAAAGCCACTACCTTATTTTATTGACCTTGCTGCAGAAAAATACAATATTGATATAGGCCAGTCATATGTTATCGGTGATCATCCCTCTGATATATTGTTTGCTAAAAATGCGGGAGCTGCTGGTATTTTTGTATTAACCGGGCACGGCAGGGGACACCTAAAAGAAATTGGAGAGGATATTACAGTCAGTAAAAATCTGTATTATGCCACGAAGAAGATATTGGGATAGGCGCTCCTAGAAGAAAATAAGAAATACCCCCACCAATAAGCACCCACTCATTTTGCCTAGCGATGAGCCAAGCACTGTTCTTGTAGCATCTATTCCTTTTGAACGCAGAAATTCAGATAGATTTCCTTCAAAGTATCCCGCTATGGCATCCGAGATCGCATTCCCTACAACAGCACCGGCAAGGGCCCCTGCAGCCCCAAAAAGCTCAGCTCCGATTATTGCAGGTATAACAAGTATCAGATTGTCTATAATGCCGAATATAATATCAGGAAGCATCTTTTTCAGGTCTATTTTTAGCAAAAATGCGATCAACATCGGAATAAACCCCAGGGCAAATATTACAAGGCTTACAAACCTTCCCAGCCTCATCGAGTAGAATGCTATAAATGCAGTAAAAGCCGAAAGAAGTAATACAATGATGGTCTCCATTATCTTCTTTTCATTTCTTTTATTTAATCTTTTTCTTATCCTTTTTATCATATCTTCTCCATATTAGTTTGATTATGAATTTTATATCAATTATATACTTAAATCATTTTATTGGCTCAATGGTAATTTCTTTACTTTTTCAATAAATTCAATTGTTTAGTCAAAATAAATGGTCTAAATGATTTAAATTGCTTTATAGGATGATTTTAAGGCAGATAAGTTAAAATTTGAATAATCAATATTTCATTCAAGAATATTAATATTCTATCAAGCCCCATAATAAGATATAATATTTGTAAAACTTATTTATAAATAATCACAAGAGAGGTTATCATGCAAAAAAGAAAGCTGCTTATAGCTATTGTAGCTATTCTCACTATTTCCCTCATTGGCTTGGCTGCTACATGTTTGGCTCCTGGCGAGACTCCAACCCTGGAGCTGGAAATATATGATGGTCCTGATTATTCAGAGACAGACAATATGTGCTACTACAGGGTAGAAGCTACAGCAACAGGCATGCCTGAACCCGAGATTGAATTTGGTGATGATGACAATGTTAGCGCACTTGGTTCTGGCAGAGTGGAAGTGGGTGTAGAAGTTGGTGATACCTATACTCTTACAGCAACTGCTACAAATTCAGCGGGTACCGCTTCTGTTTCCATTATCCTTGAAGGTGAGTGCGATGAAGAAGCTGCCGATGCAGACACAGATGCAGACAGTGACGCCGACACAGATGCAGACGCAGACACAGACAGTGATGCAGACGCAGATAGTGATGCAGACGCAGACACCGACAGTGATGATGATGCAGATGTAGTAAAAGAAGCTCCAACCATTAGTATAGCGGTCTACGAAGGGCCCGCCCCGGAAGGAAGTATATGCTACTATAGAGTCAAAGCTACAGTTACCGGCAGTCCGAGTCCCACAGTCAGTTTTAGTAAGGATGATAGCGGAGGTGCTTGGCTCCCTAAAAGGGTCCAGATTAATTTAAATAATCCTGCTGATACCTATACACTTACTGCAACTGCGACCAATTCGGAAGGCTCTGCTACAGATTCCATTGAACTTAGCTGGGGCTGTCCGATACCTGAACCTGAGCCCATAGAAGAAGATGTGAATATAGCTGTTGATACCAGCAAAAGTGGTTATATAATGGTGGATATGGGTGCATTTGTAGGGACTAATTATACATATGTAGGTGACTATGGTGGTAATAAACAAGTAAAGACCTATTTAAGTTTTAATATAGGCGGTATAAGCAGTCTGGAAGATGTGACTATAAAAAATGTTTCTTTGTCTATGCCAGTAGATTCAATTACAGCGCACCCTGAATTAATGCCGGAGGTGCACGTCAGAGAATTCGATTATGGCGATTCTTTGGAACTTGCTGACCAGGTTGCCGGCGGTGACTTTGTAAAGATCTTTCCCGCGACTGCCACTATGACAAATTTTAATTTCTCAAGTCCTGAATTAATAGCAAAATTGCAGAATGCTGTAAATACAAATGATCAAAGGTTCCAGTTGAAAATCAGTCTAAGCGGTATAAATTCTGATAATGTGTCTGACGTGTACGTGTTTGTACTCGGTAATATACAATTACATGTTGAATATGAGATACCTGGATAGTGTACCAGGATTATTAGCTTTAACGAGATAATACAAAGATGATTATATAAAAACTTAATTATAATAAGACCTCTTTAATTAGGGGTCTTATTATTTCACTTATAGAGAATGGTAGCCCCAAGTATTGAAATTTCGAACCAATTTTTACAGGAATTGATTAATCTGAAGTCTAAACTACCCGATATCTTTTAAAAGCGTCCTATTATAAAATAAAAATATAGCAGATACCTCAATTTATGCTGGTATCAAGCCGAATATATATTAAAGATCTATTTAATAGTCAAAAAGAAATAAATCAACACGAAAAAGGATGGTCTTATGTTTAAAAAAATATTAGTGGTCATACTTATCGGAGCTATAATTTTTATTTTATTTATTTTCATAAAGTATAATGAACAGGTAGTGCAAATTGTAGAAAATATTCCCATAGGTGGCACATATGTAAAATGGAGAGTAGTTAAAGAAAAAATGCCATGCAACATCACAGAGGCTGCATCTTATGAATATTATGATGAAGATAGACTTTTGGAGAGATCCGATCTTATATTCAAAGGGATAGTTACTGACGCAAAGGAAATTTACGTTAAAGAATATTTTGATGGAAGGCTTAACGCTGAATATTATATGGATGTTTTTACATTCGAGATAGAAAAAATATATTATTCGGAAGACCCTACTTTAAAAATTGGCGATATAATAAAAGTTGCAAATGGCAGCTCTCCCAGTGATTGGCTTGAAGGCACTTTAAGGATGGAAAAAGATAAGGAGTATATTGTGCTGACATATAAAGACTATCACACAAATACGATTATATTTCCAAAATATTGTGATTATGTTACTGTAGATCGCTATATTTCGATAATCAGAGTAGAAAATGGCGACTACTTTGTTGATAGAGAGTTAGAATCTTTAACAAGCGACGCAAAGGAAGAAATAATAAGGGAAGATTATGGATTTGAGACTACAGTCTATGTATAGGGTGAAGAACTTGAACAGGAGCTTGAAGAACTTATTTTAGAGAAGAAGAGTGAAAATTAAGGTAGCCCCAAGTATTGAAATTTCGAACCAAGTTTTAATAGAACTAAATAAATTAAATAAACTTTTTCTTAAATAATAAACAAATATAATTTTTTATTGTGGACCAGAATCAGGGAAATTTCCCTTTGTAGCTTCATTTAAATTTTCATGCTGTGATAATTCAGGTTTCTGGTATTCTTTTTTATTATCTTTTTTCATATTATTAAACCTTCTGTAATTTTTTAAGTATTGATTAATTATGCCGTAGTTCATAATTATTTTTAACTCTCAATGTGATAAATAAATCGGTTCTGGTAGCCCATACAAAAGTTAGTTGGAACCAGATTAAAAGTGATGTAATGCTATTAAATAAGTTGAAATTTGCCTGAAATATTTTAGCCGACTACTCTACACAATGATAATATCAGGATATGTATATTTAAAAAATCATTATGCAAAACTCCTATCATAGAACCAACATCTGAATATATATGTAATATATATAATTTTAATATTAATATTTGTATATTATAAAACAGTTTGTTACAATAATAACTAAAGCGCACATATCTTCGAATGGTCCAATAGGTGATGGAATCAATATTTCTATAATTATTGGAGGTAAGTAAAATGAAGAAATCAATATTATTGATAATGATATTCCTATTATGTGTATCCATAAGCTTTTCTATGGGTCCAACTGGTTGTGAAGAAGAGGCGATAGCCCTTGATAAAAGGATGATAGAGGATGCCAAGAAAAAGGTTGATGATATAAAAGCAGACGAGAATGCTTCCTCTCCAGAGAATAATTATCCTACAATTGCAGTAATGCATTCTCCAGCTGATTATTATATATCCAGTCGGTGTGAAATATCAGTAGAGTGTAATGATCCTGATGGAGATGATCTTGAATGTGTGTTGAATGCAGATAGGGGTAACTTTACAGATTTAGAATTTCCTGATCCAGACTTACCAAATGAGCCAATAGAACCAACCCCTACTTATAGGTATACTGTTGATTATGCTGGAACCTATGTTTTTACCTGGACGGCTCCAGATACGCCCGGCATGTGTGCTATTACTGTTGAAGTAAATGATGGAAAAGGCGGAAAAGCATATAAAACATTAAATATACAGGTCACCCCTTTATTTCCGGATGATTGGATAGACATAACCCGTGGAATTCTAGGTCCTCAACGACGTAGATTATCCGCATCAGAGTTAGCTAGTAGAATTGAACTAAATCAAGAGGCTAATGAGGCAGGTATAGAGTATTTTAGGGGGTTAGCACTTGACAGAATACTCTTCTCCTCCTGCCCTGAAGGAGATACTTGTTCTGCATATACAATTAGGCCCAACGGAGATGATATGCAACCACTATGTGTGGATTTTGAAGTTAGCGAAGCCTGCTGGAATTCAGATTATTCAAGGATGATTTGTGTCTCAACTTGTGGCGGGGAAGATGATAGAGATATTTACGAATGCAATGTCTCAACCTGCGAGAGACAATCTATAATAGAGAGAACGGAAGGATGTGATTTTTCACCACACCCACATCCATATGGATCATTACTTCTCTCTACCGGCTTTTTAAATGATACCTTTGAAATATTTTTAACAGGAAGTCCCATAAAACAGCTTACTGATGACCCTAACTGGGATGACTATCCCCACTTTTCTCCCAATGGAGAGACAATAATCTTTTCCAGTAATAGAGGTGGATATAGTAAGCTATATACTATGAATCTAGATGGCAATAATGTTGTGAAAATAACTAATGGTGATGAGTACAGTGATTGGAATGGCTCTTATTCACCTGATGGTACACAAATAGTTTTTATATCAGATAGAAGTGGAAATATTGATATATGGGTCATGCCTGTAAATAATCCAAGTGATGCAATAAATCTTACCAATAATCCATCAGCTGATATAGCTCCTGACTGGTCACCTGATGGTAGTATGATTGTCTTTGCATCAGATAGAGATGAGAATAATAAGGATATGCTTGATATTTTTGTAATGGATGCAGATGGAGAAAATCAGGTAAATATCACTCCTGATCTAAAAGATTCCTATCAGGGTGAACCAAATTGGTAATCTAAAGTTGTTAGAGGAAAAATAGCAAATATTTATACTAATGTGCCTATTATTTATAGGTAGCCCATAGGGGACTCGAACCCTGTAGCACACATGATGACCTTAAGCAGAGCTTCTTCTGTTTTCGTTCTTGATTATTCTAAATAATATTGCAACAAAAATAAAACCGATAAGCACGCCTGTAAGGGCTATATAGGCTATATATTCTTTTCCAAAATATTCCGTTATATAACCGTATAAAGGTTGAAAAACAATCGAGCCCGCAAAG